>CACZLT010000013.1 GCA_902782185.1 uncultured Bacteroidota bacterium
CGCGCAGCTCGAGGAGCATGCCGGCCAGCACCTGCTTGTAGATCACCGTGGTATGCTTCATCCAGTCGGGTACCACGTTGTCTATATTCTTTATAAATACAAGGTCGGCGCGCTGCTCGTTGAGGTTCTCTATGAGGGCGCCGTGTCCGCCCGGGCGGAAGATGAGGCGACCCTCCTCGTCGCGCAGGGGCTGGTTTTGCTCGTCGACGGCGATGATATCGGTGTAATGCTTTTGTTCAGAGAAAGATATGTTCAGCTTGATGTCGAAAGTACTCTCGTAGTAGTGCTTCACCTCGGCAATCTTCTTGCGGAACCCCTTGCGGTGCTCGGGCGAAATGGTAAAGTGCAGGTTCACAGTGCCGTCGCTGTTGCGGGCATAGAGTGCGCCCTCGACGATGTGTTCCTCCAGCGGGGTGCGCTGCACCTCGCCGTAGCGGTGGAACTTCAGCAACGCCTTGGGCAGGCTGCCGTAGCCGAGGTATTGCTCCTTGAGCAGGAAATTGATGACGGTGGAATAGTCGCCCCGCTGCAGGTATTCCTCGATGTCGAGGTCTGATTTCAACATGCAGGCTTTCAGGTCGTTGTAGAAGGCAAAGGTGCGGATATTCTCCAGGAATTCCTTCATCTCGGGAAACTCTTTCTCGAAGTTGTGAGCCACGCCGAAGTAGGTGGCGGCGAAGCTGTAAAGGTCTTTGAACATGCGCGTTGCGGCGCCCGAGGCGGGGACGAATTTCAGGATCTTCTTGTCGCGGCCGAGGGTGCGGTACTGCTTCTCGTAGCGCGCTATCTCCTTGTCGCCGAGACAGATGATGCCACCGTTGTCCGGGGTGGCTGCGGCATCGAGGTGGCTCTTGGGGAAGCCCTCCTTGAAATGGTCTATCTGCGCCTGTACGCGTTCAACAGTAAGACCCAGTTGCTGCAGCTGCACCAGGTCTTCGGTGGTGGGTTTAAATACCATGTTATATGATATTTAGAGGATGTTTTAATAGAATATTTGCTCGGTCATCAGGAGCTGTGTGGAGACGGTCTCGCCCTCGACCAGGCGCACCGAGCCGGTGGCGCGGCGTTCGCCGACACGCACCCCACCCTCGCCGTAGACATCGAGGCGGGCCAGAACCTGCACGATGGCGGGAGCCACGAACTGAACCGAGAAACTGCCGTCGTTGGCGGTCAGCCCTTCGGCGTGCACGGTGCCGCCACCCTCCTGATAAATCTCCACGGTAGCCTGCGGAATGGGATTTTTTGTGATGCTGTCGACCACTTTTATGGTCAAATAGCAGTTGGTATCCTTGTCGCAACCCGCAAACAGGGTCATGGGTAAGATGCTGAAAAACAGCACGACGGACAGTAAGAGATTTTTTTTCTTCATGAAACTGTGATTTTTTAGCCGGTTATTTCCTTTTTTCTTCTTATTTTTGCAGGCAAAATTACAAAAAAATATGCTACAAATGATGAAAAAAATGTTTTTGTCGGCGATTTTTTTGCTGACAGCACTCTCGATGAACGCGCAAGCCATTGGTATCCAAAAGGAAATGTCCCATCAGGGACTCTTGGTGGAAATAGGCACCGACCATGGCGAGATACTGGTCAAACTCTATGAAGACACCCCGATTCACACCGCCAATTTCATAAAATTGGCTCAAGAGAACTTCTACGAAGGAATCTTGTTCCACCGCGTCATCAAGAATTTCATGATCCAGGCCGGCGACCCCAAGTCGCGCGACGCCTCGCCGGAAGACATGCTCGGTGACGGCTCGCTGGGCTACACCCTGCCGGCCGAGTTCGTCCCGGAACGCTTCCACAAGCGCGGCGCCCTCTGCGCCGCCCGCATGGGCGACCAGGTGAACCCCAAGAAAGAGTCCTCCTCCTGTCAGTTCTACATCGTGCAGGGCGAGGTGTGGGATAATGCGGCCCTCGACAAGATGGAGGCGCGCTTCGGCAAGAAGTTCACGGAAGAACAGCGAAAAGTCTACACCTCCGTCGGCGGAACGCCCTTCCTGGATGGCGAGTACACCGTCTTCGGCGAGGTCTTGGAGGGCATGGAGGTGGTCGACAAGATTTCCATGTCGGACTGCGACAAGAACGACCGCCCGCGCGAGGATGTCCGCATCACCTATGTCAGAATTGTAAAATAATCGGTTCGAAATGAAGCATCTCATCGCCCAGTACATAGAAGAGATACGCGCCGCGCGCATAGAGGATTTTGCAGACCGTGCTGCCGGCGTGGAGCAGTTCCGCATCAAATTCCTTGGCCGCAAGGGAGTTATGGCCGAACTCTTCGAGCAGTTCAAGGCTCTCCCCAACGAGCAGAAGAAAGAGATGGGCGTGGCTCTCAACCGGTTGAAGGCCGCCGCCACGGAAAAGGTCGAGGAGTTCAAGAACTTCGTCGAGCAGGCCGAGGAGTGCGGCGAGAGCCACGACCTCACCCTGCCCGCCGACTTCGCCCAGCGCGGCAGCCGCCATGTCCTCTCGGTCGTCATGAACGAAATCGCCGACATCTTCGCGCGCATCGGCTTCACCATCGAGGAGTCGGTCGAAATCGAGGACGACTGGCACCTCTTCTCCGCCCTCAACTTCCCCCACGACCATCCAGCCCGCGACATGCAGGACACCTTCTTCATTGAAAAAGAGGAAGGTAAGACCGAAGTGGCGCTCCGCACACACACCTCCTCCGTCCAAGTGCGCGTCATGGAAACCCACCGCCCCCCCATCCGCATCATCGCTCCCGGGCGAGTGTTCAGAAACGAGGCCATCAGCGCACGCGCACACTGCATCTTCCACCAGGTGGAGGCCCTTTACGTCGACCGCAAGGTAACCTTTGCCGACCTCAAGCAGACACTCCTCTACTTCGCCAAGGAAATGTTCGGTGAGCAGACACAGATACGGCTGAGACCCAGCTACTTCCCTTTCACCGAACCCAGCGCCGAGATGGACATCTCGTGCAACATCTGCGGCGGCAAGGGCTGCAACATCTGCAAGGGCACCGGCTGGCTCGAAATCCTCGGCTGCGGCATGGTCGATCCCAACGTCCTGGATGCCTGTGGCATTGATAGCAAGGAGTTTACGGGCTTCGCCCTCGGCATGGGGGTCGAGCGCATGGCCATGCTCAAGTACCAGGTGCGCGACCTCCGCCTCTACTTCGAGAACGACCTCCGTTTCCTCCACCAGTTCGACAACATCATCTGATGGCACTCATCGAGATACACGACATGCGCTTCTACGCCCACCACGGCTGTTTCGAAGAGGAGCGCACCATTGGAACCCATTTTAGTGTCGACCTTGCTTTCGAGGTCGACACTTCTCGTGCAGAAGTGTCTGATAACATAGCAGATACGGTGTCTTACCTCGACGTTTACCAGGTTGTTAGGCGTGAGATGCTGATTCCAAGCAACTTACTGGAACATGTGGCCCGTAGGGTGGGGGAGGCTGTGATGGCACAGTTCGCTGATACCATGAGTGTTAAGGTGAAAGTCCACAAACTCAATCCGCCCTTGGGCGGACAGATGCACTCGGTCAGTGTCCAGGTGGCCTTGGCCAGGTAGCCTTGGGACGCTATGAGTCCATTTCGTCCCATATCGCACCAGAGTTTATGTATTCATTAAGAGAGTATCTAGGGAGTATCTACCGTTCCCCCAGGCTCCGGCATCTGTTTTCGGTGCCTACACGAGTCCATTCTCTTGAAAACTAAAGTAATCCGCCCTTCCATTTGGAGTAATGCCTACGATGATATGCTCCAATAGCTTGATACCAAGTATCTTGCCTGCGTCATCAAGTCTGTGTGTCAGAGTCCGGTCTTCCTGGCTTGCCTTGAGCAGCCCCGACGGGTGGTTGTGGGCAACCATCACCGCCACCGCCTTGCACTCCAGCGCCCCGCGGAAAAGCACCCTCGGATCCACGTAGGTTCCCGTCTGTCCTCCCACCGCAATGCGCTGACGACCAAGCACTTTGTTGCGGTTGCTCAAGTACACGGCCCAAAACTCCTCGTGGTCGAGGTCGGCCAGTACGGGGGTCATGTACTTGAATAGAGCCTCGCTATCGCTGATTACCAGCTCCTTGTTGTCGTCCAGCTCGCTCTGCATCCGCCATCCCAGCTCGAGGGCTGCCATAAGGGTTGCCGCCTTCGCCGCCCCCAGCCCCTTGATGTGTTTCAACTGGTTGTATTCCAGTTGGGAGAGTGCTGTAAGACTGTTCCCGGAGAAGGTCAGCACCTCCTTGGCCATGTCCACCGCACTTTTCCCCGGCACCCCGCTGCGCAGTAGGATGGCCAGCAGCTCGGCGTTCGTCAGCATCTTTTTGCCTTTGGCGAGCATTTTCTCTCGCGGCTTGTCCTCATCGGACCATTCCTTCAGGGTCAAATAAAAATTTTCTTCCATATCTGCCTGTCTATCTTGAAATTTGCTGCAAAGATACATACTTTTTTTTAATTTTTATTCCCATGTCCATATTTTTTATTATCTTTGCACATTCAAAGTAGAGTAAATAGAAAACATAAATATATATATAAAGTATGCAGAATAAAGGACTTATCAAATTTTTAGCTTGGGCTTTTGCCTTGGTTTGTTTGTTCCAATTGTCGTTTACTGTTGCAACAAGCGTAGTCCAGAGCAAGGCCAAAACTGACGCAAAAAACTACATTAACAGCGAGCCAGTCAAACAACAAATAGCTGCCCGTACCACCGACAACGCCTTGGTGATGGCCATTGCTGACTCCATCCAGAACGCCCGCGAGGCCCAGTACCTCGACTCGATGGCCAACGAAAAAGTCTACCTGGGTTACACCTACCGCCAGTGCCAGAGCCGCGAAATCAACCTCGGCCTCGACCTCAAGGGCGGTATGAACGTCATGCTCGAAGTCTCCACCGTCGATGTGGTTCGCGCCCTTGCCGGCAACACCCAGGATCCCCTCTTCAACCAGGCCATCGACAACGCCCTGGCCAAACAGAAGGTAACCACCAACCGCGACTTCGTATCCCTCTTCTATGATGAGATTACCACCCTCGATCCCAACGTCTCGCTCTCTTCCTACTTCATCGGAGGCGACCTCCGCGACAAGATCAAAATGGGCGACCGTAACGAGGATGTTATCAAGGCAGTCCGCACCGAGGCTTCCGATGCCTATGAGCGCACCTACCAGATTATCAGCAAGCGTATCGACAAGTTCGGCGTGGCTCAGCCCACCATCCAGAAGCTCTCCGCCTCCGAGCGTATCCTTGTCGAGCTTCCCGGTGTGAAGGAACCCGAGCGTGTCCGCAAGCTCCTCAAGGGTACCGCCCAGCTCGAGTTTTGGCAGACCTACGACAACACCGAGGCACTTGGCTTCCTTGACAAAGCCAACAGTTACCTGGCCTCTATCGCGGGCGGCGAGACCGCTGCCAATGCCGACAGCACTGCCGCAGAGACCAGCGACAGCACCAGCCTGCTTGACCAACTGACCCTCGACAATGCCACTGCCAGTCCGGCTTCCGACGACGCAGCTGTCCTGAAGGCCAACCCGCTCTTTGCCAAGTTGCAGCCCTACATCGACGCCAACGGCCAGCCTGTTCCCGGCCCCATTGTCGGCCTTGCCCGCGAGAAAGACCGTGCCGCCATCAGTGCCATGCTCGACCAGGCTGCCGCCAAGAAGGTATACGACCCCCGCACTGTCAAGTTCCTCTGGTCTCCCAAGGCCGACGAACACTTCCAGGGTGGCGACATTTACACCCTCTATGCCATCAAGGTTACCACCCGCGACGGCTCCCCGCTGCTCGACGGTAGCTGCATCTCCGATGCCCGTCAGGACTTCTCCAACAACGGCAAGAGTGAAATATCTATGACAATGAATAGCACGGGCGCGCGCGAATGGAAGCGCATCACCGGCGAGAACGTCGGCAAGTGTGTCGCCATCGTCCTCGACGACCTTGTCTATTCCGCCCCCGTGGTCAACGGCGAAATCGCCGGCGGCCGCTCCTCCATCACCGGCGACTTCTCCATCGAGGAGGCCAAGGACCTTGCCAACATCCTCAAGTCCGGTAAGCTCCCCGCTCCCGCCAACATTGTTTCCGAAGCCGTCGTCGGTCCCTCGCTCGGTCAGGAGTCTATCCGCAACGGCCTCTGGTCCTTTATCCTGGCTTTCGTCATCGTGCTCATCTACATGGTGGTGTTCTACAACCGCGCCGGTTGGGTATCCGTCATCGCCCTTATTATTAATGTATTCCTTCTTATAGGAGTGCTCGCCTCCATCGGCTCCGTGCTCACCCTGCCCGGCATCGCGGGTATTGTGCTCACCATGGCCATGGCTGTCGACGGCAACGTTATTATCTACGAGCGTATCAAGGAGGAACTCCGCGCGGGTTCCAGTGTCTCCAATGCTGTGGAGAACGGTTTCAAGAATGCCTACTCCGCCATCATCGACGGCCAGGTAACCACCTTCCTCCTCGGCATCGTGCTCATCATGTTCGGCTCCGGTGCCGTCCAGGGCTTTGCCGTTACCCTCTGCATTGGTATCGTAACCTCCCTTTTCACCTCCATCTTCATCACCCGCCTGTTCATCGACTCCGCGCTCACCCACAAGCGCAAGATGAACTTCTCCTTCCCCTTCTCCGAGAATTTCCTCCGCGATGCCAAAATCGACTTCCTTGGCAAACGCAAACTGTACTATACCATCGCTGCCATCGCCCTGGTGGTCTGTATTGGCAGTTTCGCCGTCCGTGGCTTGAGTTTCGGTATCGACTTCACCGGTGGCCGCACCTATGTCGTCCGCTTCGACCAGCCTGTCAGTGTGCTGGATGTCCGTTCCGACCTGGCCAAGCAGTTCGAAGAGGCTCCCGAGGTCAAGACCTATGGCCCCTCCAACCAGGTGAAGGTTACCACCAAGTACAAGATTGACCAGGATGGAGACGAGGTGAAGAACGAGATTGTCGAGAGACTCTACGCAGGAAGTTCAAAATACTTCAGCAAGCAAATCACCCTCGATGAGTTCAAGTCGGCTGAAAGCAATCCTCTCGGTATCATCCAGGCCGACCAGTTCGGCAAGGGTGTCGCCCACGACAACCTCATCCACTCCATCTGGGCCGTTATCGGCGGTCTGCTTGTGATGTTCGTCTACATCGGTCTCCGCTTCCGCAGCTGGCGCTTCGGTATCGGCTCTGTCGCCGCCTTGACCCACGATACCATCCTTGTCATCGGTATCTTCTCACTCCTCTATGGCCTCCTGCCTTTCAACCTTGAGGTTGACCAGTACTTCATCTCGGCCGTGCTCACCGTCATCGGTTACTCCATCAACGCCACCGTGGTTATCTTCGACCGTGTCCGCGAATACCGCAAACTCTACCCCAAGCGCGACCTCATGACCCACATGAACGACGCCATCAACTCCACCTTGGCTCGTACCGTCAATACCTCTGGCACTACCTTTGTTACCCTGCTGATGATGTTCATCTTCGGCGGAGAGGTGATTCGCGGATTCATCTTCGCCCTCCTCGTGGGTGTTCTGGTGGGTGTGTTCTCGTCGCTCTGCATTGCTTGTGCGGTGGTTTATGAGATTTCCGGCAAGGAAAAGGGCAAGGAACTGGCCAGTGTAAAACAATAAGATGTAGAGAATGGATGTAGTATTCGTCATATTGTTCGTGCTCACCGTCTTCATGCTCTCCATGTATTCCCGTTTCAAACGGATACTGGCGGAACAGGAAGGCATTCAGGAGGAGGCTGCTCACGCTGCCGCAACTTCTGAAGAGGGGCGGCATACATTTGGCGAACCGTATTTCACCTACGAGACTGTGGAAGAGCCACAGCCGTCCCGACAGGTCTATACGGTGAAATCATCCACTTCGGTGTCTTCTATTCGGAATGAAGACCCGGCTCCGATATCCGATATACAGCTTAGACCGGATTTCGACATCCGTCAAGCCATCATTGGCCAGGTGATATTGAACAACCCCTATATTAAAGAAGTAAATCAATAAAATCAATAATCTCTTAACATGTAAACGCAATGAGAATGTTTAGAAAAGTACTATTGACATTCGGACTCTTGCTGATGGCGGAAGTGGTCGCCCTCGCTCAAGGCACTATGAAGGGTACCATTACCGATGCAAAAACAAAGGAACCATTGCCCTTTGTCAATGTTATCGTCAAGCAAGATGGCAAACAGGTACATGGCGGTACAACCGACTTCGATGGAGTGTTCACCATCAAGCCTTTGGCGGTTGGCACTTACGACATAGAAGTGTCCTCTGTCGGCTACACTCGCTACCAGCGTACTGGCATCAATGTGAAAGCTTCGGGTTTTACCATTGTTGATGTTCAACTCAATTCCAATGCCACTAACCTTGATGTGGTGGAAATTGTTGAAGATCGTGTCCCTATTATCGAAATCGGTTCCGCCGAACAAGGTGCCCGTATCTCCAGCGAGGATATAGCCCGTATGCCGGGAAACTCGGTCGATGCTATTGTCGCTACTGTGGGTGGTATGGGTTATAATGACGGTGGTACTAGCTCTGCCCGTGGTGAGGGAAACATGGTAACCATGCAGGGTAACGTTCGTAAGCGCACGGGTATAAATGTCCCCAAAGATGCTATTGCCGAGATTCAGGTGATTTTGGGTGGTACCCCTGCCAGCATCGGTGAGGCCATCGGTGGCACGCAGATCATCACCCTCAAGCCGCCAACCCCCAAGTTCCAGGGTATGGTTCGTTGGGAAGGTTACCTTGACTACCGCCTGTACAACACCTTGGTGGTGTACCTCACGGGTCCCGTTTACAAGAAAAAGACTGTTCAGGACGATGGGTCGGAGTTGGAGCGTACACTTATCGGCTTCCGCTTCACAGGTCAGGCGGCTTATGAGAAGTCCCCCTACTACAGGGCCAAGAGCCATCGCTACCAGATTGTGAACGATGATTTGGTGCGCTACTATGAGGAGCATCCGCTCAGCTATGACCCCCTGACGCAGACAATCAACTACTCGGCAGAAACCAATCTTCGCAAAGAAGATTTCCATGAGATTACACGCCTCACTTCGTCCGACTTCACTTCGGCCAGCCGTGTCCCCGACCTGCAGTACTATAGTGTCGCGATGGAAGGTGCTCTTGACTTCCGTTTCTCGGAGTACGCCACCCTCACCTTGACGGGCGAGTTCAGTGCCTCCCATTCTCCCAGTGCCGGCATCAGCCCGTTGACGATGCCCCTTGCTGGCTCTGTGGTCAGCGAAGCGAAGAACTTTGTACTCACTGTCGACTTCACCCAGCGTTTCAAGGATGCGGAAGTGTCCAGCGAGGATGAGGCCAAGGCCGCTTCGCCTGTCAAAAACGTGATGTACAATATCACGGGTATGGTGAACCGTCGTGTTGCAAAGTCATACAATGAGAAATTTGGCAGCACACTTGACGATGTCTTCAAATACGGCTACATCGGCCAGTTTGTTACAAAGAAGAACCCCAGTTACGAGCCGCAGGTAATCAACTACTTGGACAATCAGCGCTGGGCGATGGTTCAGAACAACTGGAGTGATGAGGTTACCTATGTTGGCGGCAGCCCCTACAACCCCATCCTCTCTAATTACAATGAGCAGCTGTTCCGGAGCGATGAGTTCGAAGAGGTAAGGGGCGCGCTCACCACTATGGACTATATTAGACAGTACAAAGGTCTGTTCAATAGTGATGTGCCCTCGTCCATCTATGGGCTGTTGAGCAATGTTGGTGTGCAGACTTCGGGTTATGCCGCTTCCCAGGACGACTACCTCTACCTGCAGGCAAAAGCCTCTGCCGACATCTTTGGCCATGAAATCGAGGCCGGTTTCCAATACGACCAAATGTGGAATTCCTACTACCAGTTGAGTGCATACTACATGTGGAGAATCATGCGCAACAATGCCAACCTCCATATCCTGCAGATGGATCTCGACAATCCTATTTATGAGACACGTGGTTCGCAACTTTATGTGAATTACAATCGCAAGCTGGATGCCGATATGCAGTCTGCCTTCGACAAGTCGTTCCGTACTTACCTCATTGAAAATGGCTTCACCAACACTGATGGTAGTGCCATTGACGATTTGACTTGGATTGATGTGGATCGCTATATGCCCGAAGACTATGTGCGGGCCGGTGGTCTCGGGATGTTCTCCGCCGACGAGTTGTTCAACAGTGGTAACACCTATGTCGAGTACTATGGTTTTGACCACACGGGTAAGAAATACAGCTCCTCGAACTGGAGTTTGGACCAGTTCTTCAACCCCCGCGACGGGAAGTACCGTTACCTGCCCTCCTTCTCGCCCATCTATGCTGCCGGTTATATCCAGGACAAGTTCTACTTCCAAGACCTTATTTTCAATGTGGGTGTGCGTGTCGACTACTTTAATGGCAACCAGTATGTGATGAAAGACCCGTACCTGCTGTACGAGTCCTACACTGTTGCCGACATCCGTGCCGACCGTTCTTTGATTAGCGGTGGCGGCCAGTATCTTGACAATGCAGGCGACGACTGGGTACCCTATGTGGACCAGGTCTCCTCCGAGAGCGGTGCGACCAAACCCGAAATCCGTGGCTATCGCGATCCTTCGGGGCGTTGGTACAATGCCGACGGTGAGGAGGTTACCTCGTATGCTTCCGTGAGCGGTAATTCGGGCAAGCCCACCCCCTACTACACTGAAGGGGGGCTGGATGCCGTCGAGAACCGCACTGTTGGAACTGGGGCTTTCGAGCGCTACACTCCCCAGATTGTGGCCATGCCCCGTATCGCCTTCTCCTTCCCCATCGGTGAGAAGTCCCAGTTTAAGGCCAGCTACGACATTATCGCCCGCCGTCCCTCCGGCGGCTGGGAGGCTCAATATATGCGCTACCTCTACATGACGCAGTATAACAGCATCAACAATCCCAACCTGAAGCCCGAAAGAATCACCAACTATGAGCTCGGTTTCCAGCAGGCTCTCAACGAGACCTCTGCCGTCATGGCCTCCGCCTACTACAAAGAGACCCGCGACCTGATTCAACTGATTCAGTATGCCGGTGCAGACCCCAACCCCAACTACTATAGCTACGACAACAAGGACTTCCGTACCATCAAGGGTGTTACCTTGGCCTACGACCTCCGTCAGACAAAAAATGTGAGCATCAAGGCAAACTACACCCTGCAGTATGCCGAGGGTACGGGTTTGTCTACCGGTACGATGACCGAGCTCATCAAGGAAGGATACACCACCCTGAAGATGCTTAATCCCATTGCTGACGACCGCCGCCATGAGTTCAAGGCCAATGTGGACTTCCGTTACTTCAGCGGCGCCAAGTACAACGGACCCGTCATCACCCGTGTTGTTACCGACAAGGAGACTGGCGAAAAGCGCAAGAAGGAGATCAAGCTGCTGGAGAATTTCGGTGTGAACTTCACCGCTGTAGCCCAGTCGGGCCGTCCTTACACCCGGGCATTCTCCAATGCACAGCAGACTATTGTTGGTGGCTATCGTGGTGCCCGTTTGCCGTGGGGCTTCTATTTCAATGTGGTTGTCGACAAACAGTGGCCTGTCAAGGTGGGCAAGCGCGACACCTACATCACCGCCGCCGTTACCATCAACAACCTGTTCAATATCCGCAACGTCCTCAATGTCCACTCCGTTACGGGCAACCCCGAGGACAACGGTTATCTTTCCGACCCCGAATCCCAGCAGGTTATCAACGCATACCTCGACCCGCAGGCGTTCCGCGATATTTACACCATCTACCTCAACAATGCCTACTGGAATTATTCCTCGCCCCGCACCATCCGTGTCTCCCTGCAGTATAGCTTCTAGTCCTAACCGAAGAAAAATATTATAAAAATGAAAAGAACATATAGCAAACTGGTATTGGTATCGTTGCTTCTGCTGTCCGTCTCTTGGTCGGCCATGGCCGAGGACTGCAAGGAATGCAGACGTATCAACGCGAAAAAAACTGCCGTAAGGGCAAAGGCTGCTGCATGTAAGCGCGCTCAAAGTACCGCCGAGCTCAACATCAACAATGTCCGCGCCCTTATCAATGGCTACGGCAACATGTGGTACGACGGCTCCGTGGCGCAGTACCATCTGCCCAAAAACAGCAACACCTGTCCGTTGTTCTGTGCTGCCCTTTGGATCGGTGGCACCGATGTCAACCAACAGCTCCGTATCGCTGCTCTGCGTTTCGGTTCCGAGGGTGATGACTACTGGCCCGGTCCGCTCAAGCTGAACGGTACGGCATCCATCGACCTTCCTATCTGCAACGCCTACGACAAGCACTGGATTATTACCAAGGCCGAAGTGTTGGCCCTGAAGCAGCACTTCTCCTACAATTATGACGACACCACGGTGGTGATGAATTCCGACCCCAAGGATGCCATCACCGATGTGATTCGCAACTGGCCTGCCAGGGGCGACGGCGAAGATTTGACCAACTATCTGGCCCCGTTCTACGATGCCGACAACGATGGTGTCTATAATCCCTACAACGGCGACTATCCCTATTACGATTTCGACAACAGTCTCTGCCCACGTACCATCAAGCAGAAGTATCCCGAGAGAGCCACCATCAGCCTCCCCTCGATGGAGGAGACACATGGCGGTAAAATCAAGGGCAGTATCCTTTCCGACCAGGTGCTCAAGGGCGACCAGACCATCTGGTGGGTGTTCAACGACATGGGCAATACCCACACCGAGACTGGCGGTCAGGCCATCGGTCTTGAAATCCGTGCGCAGGCTTTCGCTTTCGCCACCAACGACCGTGTCAACGACATGACATTCTACTCTTACGAGATCATCAACCGATCCTCTTACGAACTCCAGGAGACCTATTTCAGCCAGTGGGTTGACCCCGACTTGGGATATCCTCACGACGACTATGTCGGTTGCGATGTGCGCCGCGGTTTGGGCTATTGCTACAATGGTAAAGATCAGGATACCCCGAGTTCGGGTAGCTATTCGGGCATCCCGCCGGCGGTGGGTATTGACTTCTTCCAGGGCCCCTACATGGATCCTGACGGCAAGGATAATCCCAAGATTGACATTCCCAAGATTCAGAGTGTCGGTACTGCCACGATGAAGGAACTGCTCAAGAACTACGAGGAGAGAGACGCCAGTGGTGCTTTCATCCGCTACGACACCATCCAGATTTCCTACGATGCCGACCTGTTCGAGACCGACTTCTGGTATTTTGTCCCGGGTGATGCTATCGGCAACTGCGCCATCAATGGCGTGAACTTCGGTAACGGTATAGTGGATGACGAGCGTTTCGGTATGCGCCGTTTCGTGTACTACGAAGCCAGCTCCTCTTCCGTCAATGGTGAACCTTCCAAAGCCAGCGACTACTACAACTACCTGAAAGGCTACTGGAAGAACAATAAGCGCATGAAATACGGCGGCGATGCCATAAGCAACGGTGCCACCGACCTGGATTGCGACTTCATGTTCCCCGGCAACAGCGATCCTTGGAACTGGGGTACCGACGGCCAAGTGCCTGGTATTGAATATGGTACTGACGGTTGGACTGAGCGAGCGGTGGGTAATGCTCCCAAAGACAAGCGCTTCATGCAGTCGGCCGGCCCCTTCACACTGAAGCCCGGTGCCTTGAACTACATTACGGTGGGTATCCCATTTGCCCAGGCCACCTCGGGCGATGCTTGGACTTCGGTTCAGCTGCTCCGTCAGATTGACGATGTCTGTCAGTCGCTCTTCGAGAACTGCTTCAAGGTACTCGACGGTCCCGACGCTCCCACGCTGACTGCCCAGGAGCTCAGCAACGAGGTTATCCTCTATCTCACCTACGAAGATCCCAACTCGAACAACTACGGTGAGGATTATGCTGAAGTGGATCCCGCCATTACCAGCTACTACATCGATGCCAACGGCATCACCCACAGCTACAAACCCGACGAACTCATGTACAAGTTTGAGGGCTATCAGATCTTCCAGCTGAAAGATGCCACCACTTCGATTGCCGATATCGACGATCCCACCAAGGCTATTCTCGTGGCCCAGTGTGATATAGAAAACTACTATGACACCGTCACTTTCAGCCCCGATACCAACGCTGCCGGCGAAATCATCGGTTACGACACCACCCGCAATCCCTCGCCCAGCATTCCCATTGGAACGTTGGTCAACTTCGATGTGAACACTACCACAAACATTCTTTCCGGTACTGTCAAGGTCGAGGGTGCCAACAAGGGTATCCAGCACGTCTTCCGCATCACGCAGGATATGTTCGCCTCCGGTAGCAACAAGAATCTGGTCAACAACAAGGAGTACTATTTCATAGCCATTGCTTACGCTCACAACCGCTACAAGGAGTACTCGCAGACTGACCCGGCCTTCCTTGATGGCCAGAAGCAGCCCTACCTTGCCGGTCGTAAGAAAGACGGCGGTGGTGCCATTACCCCCATCACAGTCATTCCCCACAATCCTGCAGCCGAGGATGGTGGCCTGATACCCCAGTCCGAGTTTGGTATGAGTCCCAACATCATCCGTTTGGGTGGCTTTGGTAACGGAGGCAATGTACTGCGTCTCACCCAGGGTTCCATCGATTCCCTGATGGGTGCCTATGGTGAGCCTGGCATGGCTCCCGGTATCATGACGGGCGGCATTGTGGCCTCCACGGGAGAGGATCGCCATGAGATGAGCAATCCTTGCATCCTGGGCAATCCCATGTACGAGGTGAATTATGGACCTATCAACGTCCGAGTCATCGATCCTCTCAAAATCAAGGCCGGTCGCTTCAATGTGCTGTTCTTGAATGTGGAAGGCGACCAGAGCCTGGCGGTCGATACACTTGGTGTGGTAAGCAATACCCGCTGGTGCCTCGTCAAGGACGGCGGCGGCCACATCGACTCCTCCTTGGTGAACGGAGAGTGGGTCTATCGCGACACCATCCGTTCCGATTTCTCCATTAACCGCTACAACGAGCAGTTGTTCCTTGACCTCGGTCTGGCCATCACGCTTGTCAATCCCGACTCGGCTGCCACAGAGGGCATGGTGTTCTCCAACAATGCTTACGAATACTTTTATGGCACAGCGAGAAAGGGTGCCGTGGTGGGTTCGGAGATGAAATATGCCGATCCGAACACTCCTTGGCTGGCCGGCATTCCCGACAACGACAGCTACATGATGTGGAACTGGGTTCGTTCCGGTCCCCAGTTCGGTCTGGCCAACTTCCGCAGCTTCAGCAATTCCAATACGGCCTACAGCATCAACGAACCCTATCTTGACGAGGACTATTTCCGCGCATTCCTTCCCCTTACCGGCTATGGTTTGGCTCCTGAGACCGAGCCTGTCGACAAAGACCAGGCTTTCGAGGGTGTTGTTGGCGGCCTGTGGGCTCCCTACGGTCTCGCCTCCACGTTGCCCTTCCACCCTGGCTTCAACTTCTCCTACTACATTGCCGACGATGAGATTCTGGCCCAGCCCACCTCGCTCCTGTCGAAAAACAAGTTGCAGCGAAAACTGATGACCCATGTCTACAACAAGTCGCTCTACTACAACGAACTGGCTGCCATACCCAGTGTGCGTATCGTCTTCACCGCCGACACCTCCAAGTGGACCCGCTGCCCGGTCATCGAGATGTGCGACGACTTCACCCAGTCCGAGGGCAATGCCCGCCGCTTCAGTGCCCGTAGGCATGCTTCCGTCAATAAGGAAGGGAAAACGCTGGCCGATATCAAGGCGGATCGTGGCGCAGACTTTTCGTCTGCAGACACTGCCGGCTTGAAGAATCCCAACTACATTGCCGACAGCGGCATGGGCTGGTTCCCCGGTTACGCCATCAACACCAACACGGGCGAGCGCTTGAACATCATGTTCGGTGAGGACTCGCGCTATGTGCAGTACAACGGTGCCGATATGCTGTGGAATCCTGGCAATGTGGATGTCGAGGGTACCCAGAACTATATCTTCGGCGGCCGCCACTACATTTATGTGATGAATGCCACCAAGCAGCCGTTCTACTCGATGGCTCGCACCAATACCAACCCCAACATCGCCAGGCGCTACACCACCCCGTCCTACGATGCTGGCCGCTGGGCACACAAGATGCTCTCCTCGGTCGACCGCATGATGAAGATTGTGGACAACTCGGGTGTCCCCTTGCTCAATCACGGTATTGCCAACGATGTGAACAACGCCTGCCCCGCTCGCGACTCGATTGCACTCCTTTATGCCTCGGTTGCCTGGGTCAATATGCCGCTGGTGGGCACCCGCTACCAGTTCCAGAACCCGATGGACATCCCCTGCGATGTAACGGTCAATATCGACGTGCGTACTCCGTACAACCGCTATATGTCGGCCAATCAGACCACCTCCGAGGGAGCCTCTGCAGTACTCAAGAACCGCGAGATGCCGGCCTACCAGTTTGTGATCGGTGAGGACAAGGCCGTCCTCGAAGGCATGGCCACCGCCGACAACGCCCGCCAGTCGTATGTCGACTCGCTGCTCGAGCAGATCAACGTGGTCCCCAACCCCTACTACAGCTACTCCCAGTACGAAACCTTCAGCCAACTTGAAACCAAGGTTCGCATCGTCAACCTGCCCACGGGTGTCGAGAACGGCGTGAAGAAGGGTTGCACCATCCGCATCTACACTGTGGACGGCACTTTGGTCCGCACTCTCGGCCCCACGCCGGTCAACAAGACCACCTACGACTGGGATCTCCACAACCAGACCGGTATCCCCATCGCCGGCGGTATGTACCTCATCCACGTCAGCGTTCCCGGCATTGGCGAGCGAGTCATCAAATGGTTCGGTACCATGCGCCCGGTTGACCTCAACTCCTTCGGTTTCTAACACAGCATGATAACAACTAAAAAGTATACAGAGATGAAAAAAGTATTAAAGATATCTGCACTAGTTGTGATCCTGGCGTCGCTGACAGCCCCGTCGGCCATGGCCGGCAACGACGAGCGCCGCGGCACCGCAGGCGCCTCCGAGTTGCTCGTCAATCCCTGGGCGCGCAGCACCGGCTGGGGTGGCGTGAACGTGGCCAATGTCCGCGGACTCGAGTCCATGTTCAACAATGTGGCGGGTCTCGCCTTCGTCAAGGGTATTGAGGTGGGCTACTCCAACACCATCCTCTACGGTGGCAAGAGTGGCATCAACAGCGGTGCTTCCATGAACGCCTTTGGCCTCGGCATCCGTGTCTTCGAGGCGGGTGTCCTCGGTGTCTACGTCATGACCATGAGCTTCGGCGACATTCCGGTTACCCTCGAGGGTAGCCCCGAGATCGGCGACAACGGCACCTTCTCGCCCTCCTACATGAACATCAATGTGGCCTATTCCCACAGTTTCACCAACACCATCCACGGAGGTGTCCTTTTCAAACTGGTTACCGAGAGCACCGACAACGTCTCCGGTTCCGGCTTCGGCATCGACGCCGGCATCCAGTATGTTACCGGCGAGAACGACCAGCTCAAGTTCGGCATCGCCCTCAAGAACTGGGGTCCCTCCATGCGCTTCGACGGTACCGGCCTCTCGCTGCAGATGATTGGCGTGGGCGGCAACAACTTCACCGTCGAGACCCGCAAGGCTGAGATGGAACTCCCCACATGCCTCAACATCGGCCTCTCCTACGACTTCCTCTTCGACAAGTGGGATCAGCGCCTCACCGTGGCAGGCAGCTTCACCTCCAACGCCTTCCTGCGCGACAACTACACCCTCGGCCTTGAGTACAGCCTCCTCAACCTCGTCCAGCTCCGCTGCGGCTACATCTTCCAGCCCGGCCTCCTCACCGGCGACCCCGCCACCGCCAACAATGGCCTCCATGCCGGTATCTCGGTCGACGTGCCCCTCTCCAAGAAGGACGGCGACAACACAGGTCTCACCATCGACTACTCCTATCGCACCGCCGCCCCCCTCAAGGGCACTCACGCCATCGGTGCCAGTTTCCGGTTCTAGAACGTAAAAACACATAATCCATCATTGGGAAAGGCTTCCGGACAAAGCCTTTCCCACTTTTTAAAACCCAACAAAAACACCATGTCAGAAATCAAATACTACAGCGAAGAAGGGCTCCAAAAGCTCAAGGACGAGCTTCACCAGCTCATCGTCTTCGACCGCCCCGCGGCTTCAGCCGCCATCGCCGAGGCACGCGACAAGGGCGACCTCTCCGAGAACGCCGAATATGACGCCGCCAAGGAGGCACAGGGACACCTCGAGGCCCGCATCGCCAAACTCCAGGAACTCGTCGCCAACGCACGCCTGCTCGACGAATCCAAAATCGACACCTCCAAAGTCCTCCTCTTCTCCATCATCACCATCCGCAACACCAAGACCGGCCAGACCCAGGTCTACACCATCGTCCCCGAAAGCGAGGCCAACCTCAAGCAGGGCAAGATTTCCGTAACCTCCCCCTTCGCCTCCGCATTCCTCGGACACAAGGAAGGCGACGTGGTCGACGTCGTCGTCCCTGCCGGAAAAATGACCTTCGAACTCACCAAAATCGAACGCTAGCATGGCCACCATCTTCTCCAGAATCGTCGCAGGTGAAATCCCCTGCCACAAAGTCGCCGAAAACGAACACTGCCTCGCCTTCCTCGACATCAACCCCGTTGCCCGCGGCCACGTCCTCTGCATCCCCAAGCAGGAAGTGGACTACATCTTTGACCTCGACGACCGTCTTCTCTGCGAACTCCAGCTCTTTGCCAAGCGCGTCGCCCTCGGCCTCAAGAAAGTATGCCCCTGCATCAAGGTCGGCCAGGCCGTCGTCGGCATCGACGTCCCCCACGTCCACATCCACCTCATCCCCCTCAACAACCCCGGCGACCTCAACTTCGCGCACCATGTCGAAATGACTCCCGACGAACTCAAGGCACTGGCTGCCGAGATAGCCGCCGCCATCGACTGAACCTAAACTTTCCCATATCGGCCCACAGCGGTTTTTTGTTTATGTATTCATTAAGAGAGTACCTAGAGAGTACCTAGAGAGTACCTAGGGGGTGTTTGGTGGAATCCGCCCACCCGTCACCCCACATCCTCGCCTTTCAACTTTCTTAATGAATGTTAAAAATACAAAAATTGGCAAAAATATTTTGCCAGTCCGAAAAATGGTCGTATCTTTGCACTCGAAATCAAACGGAAAATAACAGAAGAAACAATACGTAACTCACTATGTATCTGACAAAAGAGAAGAAAGAAGAGATATTTGCACAATACGGTAAGTCCGCAAAAGACACGGGTAGTGCCGAAGGCCAGATAGCCCTGTTCACCTACCGCATCCAGCACCTTACCGAGCTGATGAAGAAAAACAAAAAGGATCAGGTGTCCGAACGGGCCTTGGTCGGTTTGGTTGGCAAGCGCCGCCGTATGCTCGACTACCTCAAGGAGACGGACATCGAACGCTACCGCGCCATCATCAAACAACTTGGTCTCAGAAAATAGTTTTTCATATTTATTTGGTTATGGTTGGGGTTACCCGAGTTCTTCGGGTAACCCTTTTTTAAAAGAACATTTGTTACGTTGCAGGAACGGTTCCTGCAACTGCGGAATATAAAAGAAAACAATAGAAAGACAAAAATGAACGAACACGTCATCACCAAACGGTTTGACCTCGGCGACGGCCGCATGGTCACCATCGAAACAGGCAAACTCGCCAAGCAGGCCGACGGCTCCGCCGTCGTCCGCATGAACGACACCATGCTCCTCGCCACCGTCTGTGCCAAGAAAGAGGTCGGCGAGAACGTCGACTTCATGCCTCTCACCGTCGACTATCAGGAAAAATATGCCTCCATGGGTAGATTCCCCGGCGGCTTCTTCAAGCGCGAGGCCCGTCCTTCCGAGCATGAAATCCTCATCGCCCGCCTAGTCGACCGCGCCCTCCGCCCCCTCTTCCCCGACAACTTCCACGCCGAGGTCCAGGTCATGATATACCTCATCTCTGGCGACCACGACACAATGCCCGACCAACTGGCCGCTCTCGCCGCCGCCTCGGCCCTCGCTGTCTCCGACATACCTTTCAACGGTCCCGTTTCTGAAGTGCGTGTCAGCTACCTCGACGGCCAATACGTCATCAACACCCCCATGCAGGACATAGAGCGCGCCGACCTCGACCTCATCGTCGCCGCCACCGAGGACAATATCATGATGGTGGAAGGCGAAATGAAAGAAGTCTCCGAGGATGTCATGCTTGGCGCCCTCAAGGCCGCCCACGAGGCCATCAAGACCCAGTGCCGTGTCCTCAACGAACTCACCGCCGAGGTCGGCAAGACCGAGAAGCGCGAGTACTGCCACGAGATCAACGACGAGGAACTCCGCCAGCGTGTCCGCGACGCCGTCTACCAAAAGTGCTACGACTTCAGCAAGCAGGGTATCGCCAACAAGCACCAGCGCGAAGAGGGCTTCGCCTCCATCAAACAGGAATTTATTGACGCCAACTATACCGAAGAGACTCTCACCGACGAGGTCAAGTTCATGATTGACCGCTACTATCATGATGTAGAGCGCGAAGCTATGCGCGACATGGTGCTCAACGAGCGCACCCGTCTCGACGGTCGCCATCTGGACGAGATTCGCCCCATTTGGTGCGAGACCGACTACCTCCCCTCAGTTCACGGCAGTGCCATCTTTACCCGCGGCGAAACCCAGTCCCTCTCCACCTGTACCCTCGGTACCAAGCTCGACCAGCAGAAGATTGACGGCGCAGTGATCGAAGGCATGCGCCGCTTCCTGCTGCACTACAACTTCCCCGGCTTCTCCACCGGCGAGGTGAAACGCAGTGGCAGCACCAGCCGCCGCGAGGTAGGCCACGGCCACCTGGCATGGCGCGCCCTCAAGGAGGTGCTCCCCACCGAGGCTGAGTGCCCCTACACCATCCGCGTGGTCAGCGACATCCTCGAGTCCAACGGTTCCTCCTCCATGGCCACCGTCTGCGCCGGCTGCATGGCGCTGATGGATGCCGGTGTGAAGATTCGCAAGCCTGTGGCCGGTATCGCCATGGGTCTCATCTCGAAGGGCGACAAGTGGGCTGTGCTCTCCGACATCCTCGGCGACGAGGATCACTTGGGCGACATGGACTTCAAAGTCTGCGGCACCGCCGACGGCATCACCGCCTGCCAGATGGACATCAAGGTCGACGGCCTCAGCTACGACGTGCTGGCCAAGGCTCTTGAGCAGGCTCGCCAGGGTCGTATGCACATCCTTGGCAAGATTACCGACACCATCGCCCAGCCCCGCGAGGACTACAAGCCCTTTGTGCCCCGCATCGAACAGATACAGATTCCCAAGGACTTCATCGGTGCTGTCATCGGCAAGGGTGGCGAGGTCATCCAGAAGATACAGTCCGAGACCAATACCATCATCAACATCGAGGAGGTAGGCGAGTTCGGCATTGTTGATGTTGCCTCGCAGAACAAGGACGACATCGATGCCGCCATCAAGTGGATCAAGGACATCTGCACCGTTCCGGAGGTGGGCGACATCTTTGACGCCAAGGTCGTCTCCATTGTCGAATTTGGTGCCTTCATGGAGTTCCTGCCCGGCAAGGAGGGTCTGATGCACATCAGCGAGTACGAGTGGGGTCACCCCGAGACCCTCGAAGGCGTCATCCACGTGGGCGACGAGTTCCAGGTGAAGGTCATCGCCTTCGACGAGAAGAACGGCAAGATCAAGCTCAGCCGCAAGGCCCTGCTCCCCAAGCCTGAAGGCTATGTGGAAGAGAAGCCTCGTCGTGAAGGTGGCCGCCGCGAAGGTGGCGACCGTGGCCGTGGACACGGCGACCGCGGTGGCAACGGTGGCGACCGCCGCAGTTCCGGCGGGAGTCGTCGTCGGTAAATCCGGTTTACTAATCAAATCAAGTCGAACTTCCCGATTGGGAGGCTCGACTTCTTTTTTTAGCGTAAATGTTTTTGGTTTCAGGAGGGAGACAGTCTTTTCATTTTAATATGGTGTGTAAGATTTCGTGGCTGTGGAAGTGGCTGAATCCGTTGAGGTGCAGTTGGAAGTAGGCGATGAGAGCGTTGAGCAGTTCGCGCCGTGTCCGCAAGGGAAAATTATGGGTTGCCCCATCCGACAGGTAGTTGTGCAATGCCTCGGAGAGCGTCGGCGGGAGGGTGGTCTCGGTGGGTGCGGCGACGAAGCGCCCCTGCTGTAGGTCGAACAGCGGCTCTCGACGGCTGTGATTGTCCATCGGCTCGATGCCTAGGTGGCGCGCCACGGTGAGCATGAAGAGAATGGGAAATTGGGCGGGCGAGGGCGAATAGTCATTCGCCCCTACGGCATCCACATAGTCCCACAGTGCCGGCATGGGTTCCTCTTCGCGCAGGGTTTTGTAGAGCACCTCGGTCATGAAGAACCGTAGCGCATTGGCCACGGGATCGGAATCCTGTCCCGGGTGGCGGGGCGAAATCTCCTTGACGTGGTTGAGGTCGGCCTTGGGGTTGACATAAACCACCATGTCGAGGCTTGACAGGGGCTGCAGCAGGTTCTGTTTCACGCGCCCACGGTTGCCGCGCACGCCTTTGACCATATAGGAGCGCACACCCAGCTGGCGGGTGAACACCTTGGCCACCACCGAACTCTCGGCGTAAGGGGTGGTGTGGAGCACAAGTCCAGGCGTGGAGATGGTCATCGAACAATGAGGATTTTGGCCACCGAGCGGTTGTTGCCGTATCCGTCGGAGGCGAAGACATAGTAGACCCCCGAGGCCACCTTCTCCCCGTTGTGGGTGCGGCCGTTCCAGACGGCCTGACCGCCATGGGCGGTGGTGGAATAGACAGTGTGTCCGGCGGCATCGGTGATGTGTACCAGCCCGTTGCGGGTGAAACCCTTGATGGCGATGGGACCGTCGTAGCCGGGCCGCACGGGGTTGGGGAAGGCGTATACTTCGGGCAAGGGTTTGCTGACAGCATAGGTGGCGGTGCCGCGGTAGACCTGCAGCCCCTTGTCGGTGCCCACATAGATTTCGCCGCTGCGCTCGTTGATGCCAAGGGCGATAATCTTGTCGGAAAAGAGGGGACTGTTGGCCGTGGTGAAGTGTTCCAGTTGGTCCATCCCGTTGGCCGAGAGGAGGTAGAGGCCGCCGGCGGCGGTGCCCACCCACTTGCGGTTGGCGCCGTCGACAGCTATGGCTGTGATGCTCTCATAGGCCATCAGATGTTCCCAGAAGTCCCCGTTGGTGATGGTGATATTGCTGCAGGTAACAGGCGACACCTCCCCCGTCCCGCCGCCGCTGAAGGCTCGGGAGGCGTCATAGATGACTTTAATGCCCTTGTTGGTGCCTAGCCAAAGGTTACCGCCTTGATCCTGTACGAGGGCGGTTACGGCGTCAGTCCGGAGTTTGCTGCCGTTGTTGGGATTGACACGAGCCATGCGGTTCTTGCCGTCGTGGACATAGATGACATTGTCGCGTCCGAGGAACCATTTGTAGCCGGTGATGCTGTCGCACACCAGCTTATCCACTTCGGGGATCGAGACCATGGCCTCGGTGGAGAACTTCTCCCACGAGCCGTTGGTACGGCGCACGGCCAAGGCGTGGGTGCTGTGGGAATTGAGTACCCAGAGGTCGCCTTGCTGGTCGAAGGCCACGGCACCGGTGTTGAGGGTGGAGTAGTCGCCGGAGGTGTAGGGTACCAGGGCACCGGAGGTGTTGGAGACGTTGTAGAGCTGCTGCACTTGATTGTCGCGGATGGAGACTATTCCCGACCCCCAGAGTGCCGCCACCACTTCGGTGGTGTCCACCGGATTGACTGCGGCATCGACCAAGTCCGAGCATCCGTCGAGGAGGCCGCTGCTCTTGTCGAGGAAGTGCCAGGTACCGCCCGAAGCGGTGAGCAGGTTGGGCTCGATGTAGGAGCGGGCATAGGTGGAGGTGTGGCCGCCCGGGCAGAGCATCATGCGGTGGTTGAAGGGCACGAGGCGGAAGACATTGTCCTGCGAGAAGGGGCCGTCGGGCATATAGGTGTTGTCGCCCCAGGGTGCCATGCTGATGAGGCCGCTCCAGCGGTGCCCCACCCATACGATGCCGGCATTGTCGGAAACAGCGTCGTTGGCATAGGAGGACACGCTGTCGTGGCGTTCCATCTGGTTGTCGTAGCGCACGATGCAGTCGCCACGCGTCAGCGTGAGGTAACCGCCTCCCGTCCGCAGGCTTCTGATGTCGCCGGAGTGCCAGGGGATGTATCCATCGGTTTTGAGGTAGAGGGTGGCGTGGCCGTCGCCGTCCTCGTCGGAGAGGAGCAGGAGCCGGTCGCCGAACACTTCGAGGGTGGCGATGCTGACGGTGTCCATTCTCGGGTCGGTTTCCCAGCGGTCGCTCATGGCGGGAAAGCTTTCGCTGCGGGACAGTCGCTTGAGTCCCTCGCCGGTGGCGGCGTAGAGGGTGTCGCCGAGGAAGGCCAGGTCGTAGACCGGGGTGTGCGCCCCGCCAGCGCCGAGGTACCAGGTGGTTTTGATTTCATGGCGCTTCAAGTCCACCACCACCACGCCGAAGCCGGTGGCTAGGTAGGCCATCCCGTTGGCGAAACGGATGTGGTAGATGTCCTTGTTGCCCATAAGGCCGCTGCGTTTGATGTCCGAGACACAGTGGGTGCGGCCGTCGCAAAGGATGTCGATATTCGAGTTGGTGTAGGCTACCACCAGGCAGCGGTCGGACTCGCTGTAGGCCATGGTGGCGATGCCCACGTCGTTCAGACCGGAGCCCTTGGTGAAGCGTTCCAGCGTGTTGTAGCCGTTGTCGTAGCGGAACAGGCCGCCTCGGGCGGCGGCATAGACATATTTGTCGGCAAGGGCCACATGGAACACCTCCGAATAGTCCAGGCAGTCGCGCCACTTGCCCACCCCCACCTGGCTCCACAGGCCGGAGGGCAACAGCAAAAGCAGCAAAAGCACTTTTTTCATAGGCCATTCTCTTTTTTGAGGAACACAAATTGGTAGAGCAGCGCCAGCAGGGTGGTTGCCAGGGTGCTGCTCACCGTGCACAGCAGCACGCCGCCAAAATGGCGGAAGCCGAACAGCTCCACGGTGAAGAACACCAGGTAGAAGACCGCCAGCATGAGCATCAGATAGCCCACGAAATACTGTGGTGTCACGCTGTGGTAGCTCGGGGTCTCGATGACCACCGGCTCGCCGCGCGTCAGGATGCGGTCGGCGAACAGGATGCGTAGCATGGCCACCACGGTGCAGGCCAGGGCGTGGAAACCCAGCATGTTGCTCGCCACGTCGACCAGCAGGCCGGTGCCGAAGGCAATCAGCAGCATCGGGATGCGGCCTGTGTCGGTGGGCAGCATCAGAATGAAGAGTACGTAGAGCATAGGCATGGTGTACCCGCCCAGGTATACGTTGTTGAACACCAGCAGCTGCAGCAGCATCAGCAGCACGAAGCGCCGTATGTTTCTCCATATCAGTTTGTTCATCGGGACATTCCTTTCTGTGTGTGTGTCATCAGGGTGTCCTGCTCGGCGCGGAAGCGGTTGCCGATGACATAGACGTGGTCAATCTTGTTGAAATCGGTAGCCAGCCTGATTCTCATCTTGTAGAATCCGCTGCCGGAGAGGTTCTCGGCGCTTTCGACGAAGCCTACCGGGATGCCCTCGGGAAAGTCGCCCGCCAGGCCGGAGGTTACGATGGTGTCCCCCTCGAGGAACTGGTGGGTGGTGGGCACGTCGACCACCTGCGCGTAGCGGTAGTCGCAGCCGTCCCACACTAAAGAGCCGCTGATGCCGGTGCGCTTCACCTTCACGCTGTTGCGGCTGTCGGAATGCAGCACGGGCATGATGGTGGCGAAGTGTTCCGACACCGACATCACCACGCCCACGATGCCGTCGGGTGAGATGACCGCCATGTCGGGCTCGATGCCGCAGTCGCGCCCTTTGGCCACCATGATGTAGTTGTTCTGCTGGCTCCACGAGTTCTTGATGACCCGCGCGTCGGTATAGGTGTATCGTTGCAGGTAGACGGTGTCGTTCACCTCGAACTCGGTGTCGACGAAACTGACGTAGGAGGACTCCATTTGTGCCCGAAGCCGCGCGTTCTCGGCGGCCAGGCGGTCGTTCTCGGCCTTGAGGCCGAAGTAGCCGCCCACGCTGCTTACCCCGCTGTACCATCCGCCGGCCACCCGGTTGGTCCATGCCAGAAGCCTCGAACTCTGGTAGTAACTGGTGCGCGACATCAGTACCAGGCTCAACACCACCAGTGCGAGGAAGAGTACCACATAGTTGTAGTCCTTAAGCAGGCGTATGATTCGGTTCTCACTCATTCAGGAAGGCTTCCACCACGCGGAGTGTCTCCTCGACGGCGCATTGCAGGTCGTCGTTCACTACCGTTACGTCGAAATGGGGGGCTTGTTGCAGTTCTTCGGCGCTGCGGCCCAAGCGCTTGGCGATGGCCTCCTCGCTGTCGGTCCCGCGGCTGCGCAGCCGCTGCTCGAGCACCTCGAGGCTGGGCGGCATGACGAAGATGGAGAGGGCTCGGTCGCCGAAGTGGCGCTTCAGGTTGCGGCCGCCGTTCACGTCCACGTCGAAGACGATGGCCTTCCCCTCGTTCCAGATGCGCTCCACCTCGCTCTTGAGTGTGCCGTAGCAGGTGCCGCTGTAGACCTCCTCCCACTCCAGGAAGTCGCCCGCCTCCACGCGGCGGCGGAACTCCTCTTGGCTCAAGAAGTAGTAGTCCTGTCCGTCCACCTCCTCGCCGCGCGGACGACGCGAGGTGGCCGAGATGCTGAACGACAGGTTGCGCGGGTCGAAACGCCCGGCGGGGGTACTCGCCATCAGTTCGCGAATGATGGTTGTCTTGCCGCAGCCCGACGGAGCCGAGAAAAGGATTGCCTTGCCCATGACGGTCAGAATTTCTTGTCAAACACGGTGTAGAACGCCTTCACGGCCAGCGATGCCTCGTCCCAGCGGTACTGCGCCGACATCTCGTTCACCGCCAGCAGCGCCTCGTCGCGGTTGTCGATGGCGTTGAGCCTCAGGATGAAGTCGTTGTAAGCCTTCATGTTGTTGTGGAACAACTCGCTCATGAAGCTGAACTTGTCGTTGATGTTGATCACCGTGCGCAGGTCGCTCACCTTTTGCTGGCTACCGACTGCCGACTGCTGTCCGCCCAGCGGCGACTGCTCGCCCAGGGTGTCGCCCAGGGTGCGTACTGTCGGCTGCTCTTCCACGGGACGCTTCAGGTAGTCCAGCAGCGACGCCTGGCCTCCCGGGGCCGCCACGGGTTCGGGTTCGGACACGGGAGCAGGGACGGGTTCCGGCTCCGGCTCTGCCACCGCCACCGGCTCCACAATCACCTCGTCGAAAAGCAGGCTGTTGCCGTTGGCCTCCAAATCCTCCATACGGGGCTGGGGCGCCTCCGGAATCGCGGGCGCTTCCGGAACAGCGGGTTTTTCCTCTGCCTCCGGCTTCTCCGGCTTCTCCGGCACCGCCATCGCGGCCATCGTGGCCATCACCGTCGACGACAAAAGCTCCTCGTCCGGCAGCCGCGTCTCCTCTTCCGCCACGGGTACGCTCACGGCTGGAGGCTGCGCGCTGTCCCCCATGCGCAATGCCACGTCGTAAAGACGCCGCAAATCCTCCAGCAGCAGGTCCACCTCGATGCGGCTCGCACCTTCGCTGGCCACCACGCGGTTGGCCACGGCACACAGCCGCTGCATGCCCTCGGTCAGTTCTTTGATAGTGTTCTTCATCGTGCTATATCTGTTTATTCTTTTGAAAACAAAGCAATTATAACGCCCGTAGGGCGCATGAAATGCAGTGTAAAAGTACAACTTTTTTCCTTGCCTCGCATCGCGAAAACAAAAAAGTTATCAAACCCAACCGTTGAAAACAAGAAAAAACACTCAATACTAGCATCTTGTATCCTACCTGTCCCATATCGTGCCATATCGCATCAGAGTATATGTATTCATTAAGAGAGTATCTAGAGAGTACCTAGGGAACCCCTGCCGCCACATCCCGATTTTCGACCCCAATGTAAAATATTTTTTGCCATATCGGACAAACTTCGTACCTTTGCACCGAATTTAAACAACACATTGCCATGTCAGACACCCTAGTCATCACCCCCACCTACAACGAAAAGGAGAACATCGAGCGCATCATCCGCTACGTCTTCTCCCTCCCCAAAACCTTCCACATGCTCATCGTCGAGGACAACTCCCCCGACGGCACCGCCGACATCGTAAAGCGGCTCATGGCCGAATTCCCCGACCGCCTCTTCATCAAGGAGCGCAAAGGCAAGCTCGGCCTCGGCACCGCCTACCTCGACGGTATGCGCTGGGGGCTCGAGCACGGCTACGACTACATGATTGAAATGGATGCCGACTTCAGCCACAACCCCGACGACCTCGAGCGCCTCTACAACGCCTGCGCCACCGGTCAGGGCGATGTCGCCGTCGGATCTCGCTATGTCGATGGCAAGATCTCCGTCGTGAACTGGCCTATGGGTCGCCTCCTGATGTCCTACTTCGCCTCCAAGTACGTCCGCCTCGTTACCGGAATGCGTGTCGCCGACGCCACCGCCGGCTTCGTCTGCTGGACTCGCCGCGTCCTTGAACGCATGAAATTCGACAAGGTGCAGTTCGTCGGCTACGCCTTCCAGATAGAAATGAAGTACACCGCCACCCGCCTCGGCTTCAAGGTCTGCGAGGTTCCCATCGTCTTCACCGACCGTGTGCTCGGCGTATCCAAGATGAGCATGAAGATATTCAAAGAAGCCTTCTTCGGGGTCTTCAACCTCCGTTTCCGCAACTGGCGCAACTACTGACACAAAAAAACGCACTATCACACTGCACTGACAATCAATGCGAAGCGGAAGTGTCCCGGCGAAAACAATGAAAAAATTTCACCATGTGCTAAAAAGTGTGTACTTTTGCACCCGCTTTTAAGCGAAAAATATTGCAATATTAATCCAAAAAACAAAAACAAAATGGCTCACAAAATCACTGACATCTGCGTTGCCTGCGGCAGCTGCATCAACGAGTGCCCCGAATCGACGAAAACGCTTGCGTCGACTGCGGTACCTGCGTGGACGCCTGCCCCACCGGCGCCATCGTCGCTGGCTGAACTCGCAACACAGAGTAAACACAAAAAGGGAGCCGCCAACCGAGGCAGTTCCCTTTTCTATTGCATCCACTCATCGTCGCCGACATCGAGGTCAATCGTGGCGGCATGATGGAGGGCGGTGTCGGCGGCGGCATCGTCGAGACCGGTGACGGCGGCGAAGGGGGCGAACTGGGCGGCACGGCTCTCGTGCGGCATACGCGGATGGCGCCGGGGGGTCCAATGGGGCAGGTTGATGATGTCTTCGAAGTCTTCCATGGGCTATGCCTTGTGGCCTCCAATCTGTTGGTTGCGTTGCCTGGCGGTGGCACCCTCTGCGAAGTTGAGTCCCTTGAGGATGACGTTGTTGCCGAAGCGTTCCTTGAGCTGTACTTGCACCTGCTGCAGGCGGCGTTCGCGCTCGACGGCCTCGGTGTCGAGGGTGGTCTCTTGGGCTGGGATCTCGGTGTCGCCGAAGAGGGAAAGCTGGCGCGACGGCTGGCGGACCGCAGATTCAGATATCACGTGTGCAACGGCGATGGTGAGGCGTCGGACGAGGAAGTCGGGGTTGACAACCGAGTCGTAGATGTCGGCCACAGCCCGCGAGATGAGGCGCGAGGAGGACGTGGGCTGCGGCAGGTGGGCCGATCCGTGGGCGCCTTTGGGCACGGCGCGACCATAGTAGTCGCTGACCACCTGCGAGGCATACTTCTCGCCGAAGCCCTCGCGCTGCAGGTTCCCGGCATCGTAGTCCACACTGAACACCACCTGGTCGGCGACCAACCCCTTGGCCACGAGCTTGAGGGCCATGTTGTCGGCCATCTCGAGGGCCACAATGCGAGCCTCGCCGCTCTCGTAAGGTTCGGCAAGCACTTGACTGTTGGAAAAAGAATTGGACTCCGGGCGGTAGGCCTTGACGAGGTCGATGGTGCAGGGCTCGTAGCCCCAGGCGTGGTCGATGAGCAGCTCGGCGTTGACACCGAAGGTTTTGTAGAGGAGATCCTCGTCGGAGAGCGAGCGGCGGGCCAACTGGCCCATGGTCTCGATGCCGAGAGCCTGAAGGCGGCGGGCGATGCCACGGCCTACGCGCCAAAAGGAGGTGAGCGGGCGGTGGTTCCAGAGCTGGCGTCGGTATCCTTGCTCGTCGAGCTCGGCGATGCGCACACCGTCGCTGTCGGCAGGCATCTTCTTGGCCACGATGTCCATAGCCACCTTGCATAGATACATGTTGGTGCCGATGCCGGCGGTGGCGGTGATACCTGTCTGGCACAGCACGTCGCGGATGATGGTCAAGGTCAGTTCGTGGGCCGTCATGCGGTAGGAGGCGAGGTAGGCGGTAACGTCCATGAACACCTCGTCGATGGAGTAGATATGGATGTCCTCGGGGGCGATGTATTTGAGGTAGATGTCGTAGATGCGGGCGCTCATCTTGATGTAGTGGGCCATGCGAGGCGGGGCGGCGATATAGTCGACCTCCCAGTCGGGATGGGCCTGCAGCTCGGAGTCGAGGGTGGAGCGGCCGTGGAAGATGCCCTCGGCCGACTGGCTGAGGCGTGTGTAGTTCACCTCGCGCACGGCTTGCACCACCTCGAAGAGGCGTGCGCGGCCACTGATGCCGTACTGCTTCAGGGTGGGTGTAACGGCGAGGCAGATGGTCTTCTCGGTGCGGCTGACATCGGCCACGACGAGGTTGGTGTCCAGCGGGTCAAGGCCACGCTCGACGCACTCTACCGAGGCGTAGAACGACTTGAGGTCGATGGCGATATATGTGCGCCCTTCGGGGTTCATCGTGCGGTCTCCCCAAGGGTCTCGGCTATCTTGTCGGCGTTCATGCTGCGGGCCGAGGCGTCGAAGATGTCCTTGTAGAGCCCGCCCTGGCGGTAGACCTCGTCGGGGGCGCCGCGCTGCACACAGTGGCCGGTGTCGAGGACGTAGAGTTGGTCGCTGTCGATAATCTGCCCTATGTTGTGGCTGATGACGATGACGGTGCGCCCCTGCTTGATGGCGTCGATGGAATTCTTGATCTGCTCGGTGGCGATGGCGTCGAGGCTGGCGGTGGGCTCGTCGAGGAAGATGATGGGCGGATCCTTGAGGAACATTCGGGCGATGGCGATGCGCTGCTGCTGGCCGCCGCTGAGTTGCAGGGCATTGGAGTCGAACCCGTCGGGCAGGGCGACAATTTGGTCATAGATGTACGCCTTGCGGGCCGCCTCGAGCACCTCCTCGCGGGTGGCGTCGGGACGGCCGTAGCGAATGTTCTCCTCAATGGTGCCGCTGAAGATATGGTTCTTCTGCAACACAAGACCGATATTGTCGCGCAGCACCCGGGTGTCCCACTCCGACAGGGGCACACCGTCCAGCGTGATGCTGCCGCTATCGGGCGCGTAGAACTTGTCCAGCAGGTTGACAATGGTGCTCTTTCCGGCGCCGCTCAAACCCACCAGCGCGGTGGTCTGACCGGGGAGGATGGTCATCGAGAGGTCGCGGATGGCATGGGTGCCGCTGGGATAGGTGAACTCCACATGGCGCAACTCGAACCTTCCCTCCACCCGCTCGGCGGCATGCTTGCCGCTCTCCTCCACTTCCTGCTCGGCATCGAGGATGCCGAAAAAGCCCTCGGCGTAGACAAGTGCATCATTGAGGTCATCATAGATGCGGTGCAGCTGGCGTATCGGCGCGCTGACGTTGGAAAAAAGCAGCACGTGGTACATAATCTTTCCGATGGTCATGCCGGGATAGTCGATGAGGACGAGGTAGGCGGTGAGGATGATAATAAGCACGGTGCCAATCTGCTCCACGAAAGTCTTCAGCCCCTCGTAAAGGAACGAGATGCGGCGCATCTGCATCTGCTGGTCGGTGCTCTGCTCCTGCAGGGAAGCCTGCTTGGCGGCCTCCACCTGCTCACGGTTGAACGACTTGATGACCCCCATGCTCTCTATGATGTTGAGTATCCCGTGGCTCAACTGCTGGTGGGTGCCGAACACGCGGTGGCGCCAACCCTTCATGCGGCGCCCCTGCACGGCGGTGATCCAGAAATAGACCGGAATGATGGCCATCGCCACAAGGCCCACATAGACGTTGGCGGCGAACATCAGCACCAACGCCAGCACGGCCGAGGTGAAGAGCGGCAGGATGTCGATGAAAAAGTTCTTGACGGTATTACTGAGGCTCATGATGCCGCGGTCAATGCGGGTCTGCAACTTGCCGGGCTCGTTGCCGTCCTGGCTGAAGTAGGCCATGCGGAACTGCAGGATACGGTCGACCACACGCAGCGAGAGGTCGCGGCTGACATGGATGCGTATCTTCTCGCCGAAGTAGCGCTGCCCGAAGGTGATAAACGCTGCTAAAACCTCCTTGCCGAGCAGGATGACGCTGATCGTTACGAGGATGCGCGCCGCGTCGGCCCACTGGAAGCCTCCGTCGAGGTGCAATAGGGCGTTGATACGGTCCACAGCGCGGTCGAGCACCACGGCGTTGACCTGCGCCATGAGCGACCCCGCGAAAGTCAGCACCAGTGTGGTCACCAGCAGCCAGCGGTAGGGCAACACCTGCGGCAGCAGCCTTTTGAGCAATCCGCCGATGCCATGTGTGTTATTCTTTGTTTGTGCCATGACGATATATCTTTAATTATGCATCCCAGTGCAATGGTGGGCATTCCATAGCGGACTTTCCCGGCTGTCGCCCCACCGTGCCGCCGCCCCCGCAGCGGCGAACCGGAAATGCAGGCCACACTATACCAAAACGTTCCAAGAAAACCGACGTTGGAATCGATTTTGCAAAGATACAAAAAAGTTGGATAATTCAAGCACCCGGCAAAGTTTTTCCCCACCGGGTAAACAACGTGTACTTTGGCACCCTTCGGAAACCTACCTGTTCCGCGTCACCACCGACAGCGGCACCGTGGTGCGCCGACCGCTCAAAAAGAGCCCCCCCACCAACCGCCTTCCCGAGGGACGGCACCGCCAGCGCCGGCCCTCTCCTCTCCCATAGACCTGGAAGGGTGGAAGAGAGGTAGAAGAGAGGAAGAAGAGGATAGGTATTTATTCCTGTGAACCAATAGGTTAAGTATTGCTTGTTTTGGGCACTTTTTCGGATTTTTTTCAAAAAATCCACGGCTTTTCCCAGCGGGGTGTAAGTGGATGGGAGATAGGTTGTTGTAATCATTTTTGGGGATTTTTATGCAGGACACCGTGCGTTTGCGGAAAAAAACGTATCTCTGCAGCCAGGAACTTATGGACAACCGCATAGCTATACTGCTGATAGGCATATTGTTGCCGCTGCTGGGCACCATGCTCGGAGCCTCGATGGTCTTCTTCATGCGCAAGGAGATGCCGGAGCGGTTGCAGAAGGCTCTTTTGGGCTTTGCCAGCGGCGTCATGGTGGCTGCCTCGGTGTGGTCACTCCTGCTGCCGAGCATGGAGATGGGGGAGGGCAGGGGAGGTCTGGCGGTAGTACCGGCGGCCGTAGGCTTCCTGCTGGGCATTGGCTTCCTGTTGCTGGTCGATATGCTGACGCCCCACCTGCATGTTGGGTCTACACGTGCCGAAGGGCCTCGCTCGAAACTCTCGCGCACCGCCATGCTGGCCCTGGCCGTAACCATCCACAACCTGCCCGAGGGCATGGCCGTCGGTGTGGTCTTCGCCGGCAGCGGCCACGGCCTTACCGCCAGTGCCGCCCTGGCCGTCAGCGTCGGCATCGCCCTTCAGAACATCCCCGAGGGCGCCATCATCTCCATGCCCATGCGCGCCGCCGGCAACTCGCGGTGGCGTTCGTT
>CACZLT010000014.1 GCA_902782185.1 uncultured Bacteroidota bacterium
ACGGTGCTGGCGCGGCGCGCCACGTCGCCCACGCTCACCCTTCCGCTCGACGGCCTGCCCGCCGGCACCTACCTGGTCCGCGCCGCCGGCCACACCCGGCGGCTGGTGAAGAACTAGGTCTGTTCGGAGGTTCGGGTTTTCTTATTATTTTTTTTGCAATGGCACAATAATACGTGCGATTCGCTGTTATATATCCCAATAAGAAACTTGTAAATATACATAGAATGAAGAAAATCATTACTTTGGCCGCCGTGCTGGCTCTTTCCTCCGGCAGCCTGATGGCCCAGAACACATTCAAGGGCATTGTGAAATACAAGGTCGAGTCGACCGGCAATGTGGCGATGACCATCCCCGACGAGGTGGCGAAGGCCGAAATCAGGGTGGATGGCAGCAACATGTTCACCAAGAGTGCCATCTTCCTTGGCGGCATGGGTGCGGAGTGCGTGTTGGTCAATAACCTGAGAACCACCCAGTGCATGGACCTCAGCCAGTTGCTGGGCTACCTGCGCAGCCAGGGGTCGGAGTTTACCTACCAGGGCAGTGGCAAGATTGTGGTCAAGAGTGAGTCCAAGGCCGAGTCGTTCGACTCGCTGACCATCGTGGACACCGAGCCGGGACACTTCTACTTTGAGTATGTGGACGGCGAGACGAAGCAGATTGCCGGCCACACGGCTTACAAGATGGTTCGCCACATGTACGACGAGGAGGGTGTGGACCACCCGATGGTGATGTGGTACTCCAAGGAGATAGGCCCTGCCTACAATACCATCTTCAATGGCATCAAGGGCATGCCCCTCGAGTGCACGATGGATGCCGGCGAGGGTCGCGCCATCACCTACACGGCCACCGAGATTGTCAGCGGCAAGGTGAAGGAGGCCGATTTCCTGCTTCCCGACGGCTACGAGACTCTCTCCGACGAAGACCTCCAGGAGCTCTTCGAACAGCTCCGTGAGGAGATTGAACTCCTCCAGGGAGAGTAAAGTGAAAATTAGGTCAAGGTATAAAGTTTAAGGTTAAAGGTGGCGACAGCAAAGAAGAAACCCTCATCCAAGACCAAAGGCAAAAGCGCCCCGAAGCCCAGGAAGAAAGGCTCCGGCGCTTTTGTCGCATTCCTGCGCAGCCAGCGCTTCGCCCGCATCCGCGGCGCGCTCTACGTCATGTTTGCCCTCTTCCTGTTGTTGGCATTGGTGGGCTACTATGCCACCGACTGTGGCACGCGCGGCCGCTGGCTGGGTGCCCTCGGCCAGTCGCTGGCGGAGTTCTTCACCACCAACCTGTTCGGCATAGGCTCGCTGGGCTTCTCGCTCCTTTTCTTCGTCTACGGCATGAGGCTGTGGGGAGTGAAGGTGATGCCGTGGTGGAAGACCTTCGGCAGTACCCTGTTTTGGATGTTGTGGATTTCGGTAACGCTGGGCTATATCGGCGGTGCCTGGGTGCGCAGTGCCGCAGGGTTCGAACACTTTGCCGGCATAGGACTCCAGTTTGCCGAGCCGCTGCACCACCTGATGAGTTGGTGGACACTGGTGCTGCTGGTGTTTCTGGCCGTGCTGTTTCTGGTGCTGGTGCACAAGATGGAGATACCCGAGGTGCACATTCCCAAGGTAGACCTCAAGAGTGCCGCCCACGCCATTGAACGTCAGCTGGAGGAGGTGGCCACCGACCACACGGGGAAGGATTCCAAGGAGGTTGGTTCCAGTAGGGCAAGTGGTTTCACTAGTGGTACTAGTTCAACTAGTATTTCCAGTGCCACCAGTGATGACGAGGGGGCGGATTTTGACGAGGCGGCCATGGAACTTTTCCACACTCCGGCCAACACAACGCCGATGGATTTGCCTGTGGACTCCGAACCTGCCTTCAGCATCGACGACGAGTTTGCCCGCATCAATGCCAAGGCACAGGGCAAGGCCGACCCTGAACCCGAGGAATCCGTCGCCGGCGGCGTAACGTTCAAGGTGGAAGGTTTGGAAGAAGGCACAGGGGATTCCGATATTCCCGAAGACCCCGAGGAGGAGGCCGAGGTTCCCGAAGAGGAGGAAGTCTTGGCTGACGACGACTACCGCCGCCACTATGGCTTGGACGCCCCCTATGACCCGCATCTTGACCTTTCCGACTATGTGATGCCCGACACCTCGTTCCTCGAGGACTGGGAGGCCGCCAACACCAAGGTTACGATGGAGGAACTGGTAACCAACAAGGATCGCATTGTGCAGACTCTGCGAGACTACGGTATCGAAATCACCGACATCACCGCCATCACCGGCCCCACGGTAACGCTCTATAAAATCAAGCCTGCCCCAGGTGTGCGAATCAGCAAGATCAAGAGCCTGGAGAACGATATTGCCCTCTCGTTGGCCGCCCTCGGCATCCGCATCATCGCCCCCATTCCGGGTGAGAGCAACGTGGGCATCGAGGTGCCCAATGCCAAGCCGCAGATTGTGGCCATGAAGGGGTTGCTTGAGAGCCCCGACTTCCAAAACGCCAAGATGGAACTTCCCATCGCTTTCGGCAAGGACATCAACAACAAACCCTTGGTTACCGACCTGGCCAAGATGCCCCACCTGCTCATGGCCGGTGCCACCGGCACGGGCAAGTCGGTCGGCCTCAACGCCGTGCTTGCATCATTATTATATAAGAAGCACCCCTCGGAGCTGAAGCTGGTGTTGGTGGATCCGAAGAAGGTGGAGTTCTCGCTCTATTCCGCCCTTGAGCGACACTACCTGGCCAAGATGCCCGATGAGGAGGAGGCTGTCATCACCGACGTGAAGAAGGTGGTGCGCACCCTCAATAGCCTTTGCATCGAGATGGACAGCCGCTACGACCTGCTCAAGGCTGCCAAGGTGCGCAAAATCACCGAGTACAACGAGAAGTTCTGCAAGCGGATGCTCAACCCCGAGAACGGGCATCGCTACTTGCCCTATATCGTGGTGGTGATAGACGAGTTCGGCGACCTCATCATGACCGCCGGCAAGGAGGTGGAGCTTCCCATCGCCCGTCTCGCCCAGCTGGCTCGCGCCGTGGGCATACACCTCATTATCGCCACCCAGCGCCCGACCACCAACATTATCACCGGCACCATCAAGGCCAATTTTCCCGCCCGCGTGGCTTTCCGCGTAACCTCTGGCATCGACTCCAAGACCATCCTTGACACCGGAGGCGCGCAGCAGCTCATAGGCCGCGGCGATATGCTTATCTCGCTGGCCGGCAAGGACATGATACGCCTCCAGTGCGCCCTCATTGATACGCCGGAGATTGAGAAGTTGGTCAAGTTCATCGGAGACCAGCGCGGCTATCCCGAAGGTTTTGAGTTGCCCGAGTACCTCGACGAGAACGAGGAACCCAACAAGGAGTTCGACCCCAAGAGCAAGGACGAGTTCTTCAACGACGCCGCGCGCCTGGTGGTTGCGTCGCAGTTCGGTTCCACTTCGCTTTTGCAGCGCAAACTGCAGCTGGGCTACAACCGCGCCGGCCGCATCATCGACCAGCTTGAGGCCGCCGGCATTGTGGGACCCAGTAACGGGAGCAAGCCGCGCGACGTGCTTATCCACGACGAAGTATCACTCGAAGAATTATTAAAATCATTATAAATGAAACGCAAAGTATTCACCCTGGCCGCCTTGGCAGTCTTGGCTTTGGCTGCCGGATGCTCGAAGCAACGGACCTGCCGTTGTGCGGTCATCGGTTCCCCCGACGTGCGGATTATCAAGATTGAGTCGGGCGAGTGCGAGCAGCTCCGCCTCTTCACCTACCACACGGAACTCGATTCCCTCAAGACGGACTCGCTGCTGTGTACCGACTACCAGTTTGAGATAGACACCATTTACAACTAAATAGTGTGCCATGAAAAAATGTTTATATTCTTTGATGGCGGTGGCCCTGCTGGCCACCGTGGCCTCCTGCGGCAAGGAACACCGCTGCAAGTGCGTCAATGCCGACGGTACACAGGGTATCAACGAGCTCAACATCCTCTATGTCGATGCGGGGCTGGATTGCAAGGACATCACCGAGTTTGCCTATGAGCGGCACACCACGGTCGATGGAACCCCTTCGCTGGAACGGGTAGAGGTGCGTAAGGTTACTTGCCGCGACTATGGTGAGTGAACGTTCCCGTTCTTTCCTTTCGTGGGGATTACGGTTCCTGCTGGCTGGGATATTCATTCTCTCGGCAGTGGCCAAGTTGCGAGGTATTGACCGTTTCGAGCTTTACATCTTCTCCTACGGTTTCCTTTCCCTCAATGTCAGTTTCCTGCTGGCACGGCTCTGTATTGCGGTGGAGCTGGTGCTGGGGCTGTTCCTGCTGGCGGGCTGGTATCCCCGCTGGCTTCGGCTGGCCACTCTGGGGGTGCTGATAGCCTTTTCGATCTTCCTGTGCTATGCCGCGCTGATAGGGCGTAGCGACTCGTGCCAGTGCTTCGGGCAGTGGATGCACATGGATCCCCTCCTGTCTCTGCTCAAGAATGCGGTGATCATTGTGCTGGTGCTTTTGCACTTCCGGTGGTTTCCCCTGCGCGAGTCCACTCCCCGCTGGTGGCTGCCGACCGCGCTGGCGCTTGTGCTGGCGACAGTCCCGTTTGTGGTGTCGGTACCCGACAACTGGATGTTCGGGATCCAACGTCTTCCTTACGACGAGGAGGCGCTCTCCCGGTCGCTTGCGGACGAGGGAGCTTTGTCGGCCTACGGCTTGGGCGAGGGACATCGCATGGCGGCTTTTGTAACCCAGGGATGTCCCTACTGCAAACTGGCGCGCGAGAAGATGGCTTCCATTGTCCAGCGTCACCAAATTGACAGTACCCGCATAGTCTATCTGTTACCCTCCGACCTTCCGGACGGCCAATTTATTGATATCACCTATGGTTCCCGTCCCCTCCTTATGCTCCTCGACGGCAGGGAAGTGGTCGCCACCTACCATTACCGCAATATCGACGAGAAGCAGATAGCCACCTTCCTCAAGACAGAATAAACACAAACAAGTATCATCATTACAATCACCCACACACCATGAGCGGTTTTTTCGGCGTTGTCAGCGAGCAACCTTGCGTAACAGATTTGTTCTACGGGACAGACTACCATTCCCATCTCGGCACCAAGCGGGCTGGCCTGGCTACCTTTGAGGGTACCGATGCCCACCAGAATATCCACAATATCCAGAACTCGCACTTTCGGCCCAAGTTCGCAAAGGATCTTGACGAGATGCGCGGCAATGTGGGTGTGGGCATCATTTCCGACACCGAGGCGCAGCCCGTCATGGTCAATTCGCACCTGGGTCGTTTTGCCATCGCCACCGTGTCGAAAATCAATAATATCGACGAGTTGGAGCGCGACTGCTTGAGCCGCCACCAGCAGTTCACCGACCTTTCGCGCGGTCGCACCAACCCCACCGAGTTGGTCGCCCTCCTCATCTCGCAGGGCAAGGATTTTGTCTCCGGCATTGAGAATGTCTACAATCGTGTGAAAGGAAGTTGCAATATGCTCATCCTCACGCCCGACGGAATCATTGCCGCCCGCGACCGCTACGGCCGTACCCCCATCGTCGTCGGCCGCCGCGGCAACGACTATGCGCTGGCCTCGGAAAGCCACTCTTATGTGAATTTAGGATATGAGACTTGCCGTTTCCTGGGACCGGGTGAGATTGTCAAGGTTACCGTCGACGGCGGAATCAAGGTGCTGCGTCCTGCCGAGGACACGTTGCAGATATGTTCCTTTCTGTGGATTTATTACGGCTACCCCTGCACCGAGTACGAGGGAATCAACGCCGAGGAGGTGCGCTACGAGCTTGGTCGTATCATGGGACAGCGCGACAGCGTAACGCCCGATTTCGTCAGTCCCATCCCCGACTCCGGCATCGGCATGGCGTTGGGTTACAGTAATGGTCGCCAGATACCCTACAAGCGTGGCTTGCTGAAATACACCCCCACCTGGAGCCGCTCCTTCATGCCTGTCAACCAGGCCGACCGCGCCCTGGTGGCCCGTATGAAGCTCATCGCCTCGCGCGCCGTGCTGCAGGACAAGGAGGTGGTTTTCTGCGACGACTCCATTGTCCGCGGCACCCAGTTGCGCGACAACGTGAAGATGCTCTACGACTATGGAGCCCGCAAGGTGCACGTCCGCATCAGTTGTCCGCCGCTGGTACACGGCTGCCAGTTCCTCAACTTCTCCGAGAGCAAGACCGACCGCGAGCTCATCACCCGCCGGGTCATTGAGGAGTTGGAGGGTGGCACTGTCCGCAACCTTGAGGCATACCATGACCATACCACCCCGCAGTATGCTCGTATGGTCGAGGTTATACGCCAGCACATCGGTGTGGACAGTTTGGCTTTCAACACCGTCGATGACGTGTGCCAAGCCATCGGGCTGCCGCGCGAAAGCCTCTGCCTCCATTGCTTCGACGCCTCGTCGTTTGGCGCCTGATAACGGTTCTATCAAACCCGCCACGCATGAGAAAATTACGCTTTTTGTTGGCCGCGCTAGCCTTGACCGCCTCGCTTTATGCCCAGGTGCCACGTCCGACCACCGTCCTTTCGGTGGCCGACCTGCTGCCCACCTATGGGCTGGACTCGGCGCTGGTCAAGGACACCGCCGCCGCCCTGCGTTACCTTGACAGCCATCCGCAAGACTTCGCTGCGTTGACCAATCTCTGTGTATCCTTGCGCACGAAGGCGCAGCGGGCCATTGCTTCGTTAGAGGATGACTATCGGCATTCGGACAATCTCGTTTGGATAGATTCCACCATTGTGGTGGGCGACTACGCCGTCTATGAGTACCGCCTTCGCGCTTTTGCCGACCTGATGGGACGCAGGGGTATCCACTATTCGCGCCTGGAGCAGCAGCGGGCCGAGAACGAGCGTGAGGCTGCGCGCCAACGTGCCTTGGAAGAGCAGCAGCGCCAGCAGGATCAACGCAACAGCGAGGCCGCCACCTTGCGCCAGAGCATTGACCTGCACCACCGTTCCATACTGGCCGCCTGCGACGGCATCGGCATCACAGACCGTGCCAAGCTGAAGGAGCTCAAGGATCTCTACTATTCTTATCTCATGGTCTATAACAAGTACGACCTTTCCGCCGCCAATGCCACCGACCACACCCTCCATCAGCTCGACGAGCTCAACGCTTTCCAGACTGACCTCCTCGAGAACATACTTGGGCACCACTCGCTCCCCTCGCAGATAGAGAATTTCAAGAACAAGCTCAAGGCGCGTTGCGAAAAGGAGAACACCGATGTGTTCCGCTCCTATACTCGCGTGTTCAAGCAGACCTCCGTGCCCGTAACCTTCGCCGACCTCAAGGAGTATGAGTACTACATTGGCCGCCTCCAGACCATCGTGGCCGTTCAGCAGCGCTACCTTCAGACCCTTGACCTGCGAGCCGTCATCAACCAGAACTCCGCCGCCATACAACGCCTCTACTCGAAGAAGTACCGGGACATTGCCACGGCCTACAAGGAGACCCAGCGAACCCTGAATACCTTGCCGGCCTTTACCACCAATGCCGAGAGTCTCAACTTTATCCGCTCGCTCGAGGATTTTGTCGAGGCGCAGCAGATATATATGGACATCTACGCCCAGGTGGAGGAGATATCCAACCGATCGGACACGATCATTGCTTCCACGCAGCTTCCGCTCCGCGATGTGGCTGCCGCCTACCGCGACCTGCGCCCCTCGCTCATCCCCGTCCCGACCTTCAAGACGGCAGCCGAGGCAGAACACTACCTGGCGCAGCTGGAGGAGGTGAGCGCCATCCAGTACCTGTACCAACAGACCATTGACATCCGCACGGAGATTGCGCGGTACGACGATTCCATCACGGCGCGCCGCCGCCAGGATCGTGTGCTTTGGAACGGGTACCATGACTTGAGGCGGGTAACCAACCTGACCCCCACGTTCTCCACCCGCGAACAGGGGGAGCGGTTCATAGCCATCATCGAAGCCCACCGGGAGATGCAGCAACTGGTGCTGGAGACCTATGGCCGGGTGCGTATTGTCTCGGCCAATGCCGACCGCATCACGGGGAAAGGGAACCCCTACCGTAACATTGCCAGGGCATACGGGCTCCTGGTGAAGGACCTGAATGTGGTGAACACGATTTCCAACATGGAGGATCTGCGGCGCTATAACCGCCAATGTGTGGCGTTGATCGATATGCAGCAGCGGGTGCTTGACCACATATCCTCGGAGCTTGCGGCCGACACGGACAAGAAGATACGCCGCGAGAGCGACACGGAGAAGCTTCGGGTCGCGTTGGGGTTGAGGTAGGAGGTCGGGTAAGAGAATTGTAAGAGAGGAGTAGGAGGGGAGTAAGGGCGGAGTGGGGGTGGCCGGGTTGAAAGGGAAATGTTTCCATGGAGAATATGATATGAAGAATAGACTATGGGTTGTGCTGGTGCCGATGTTGCTGTCGGCCTGTGCGGCACCGAACAGCGACCGTGTTGAGCTCGCCGACTGGCAGTTTGGGTTCCGAGGGCGGTGGTATCCCGCCACCGTGCCGGGGTTCATACACACCGACATGGTAGACAACGGGTTGATTGACGATCCCTATATGGGAACCAACGAGGCAGCCGCACAATGGGTGGGTGATACGGCGTGGGTGTATCGCACGGTGATACACAAGCGCGACCTGCCCAAGGGTGACACGCTGTGGCTCCATTTCGAGGGACTGGCCGGTCGGGCGCATGTGGAGGTAATCACAGTGGCCACCGACAGCAGGTTGGAGGAGTGCCTGGACAATTATGGCGATGAGGTGGCCAACATGTTCACCGGGTACCAGGTGGCGATACCCTACAACTGGCTGCTGGACAGCGTGTATGTTGTGGTAACCTTCAATCCCTCGCCGCTGGTGCAGAAGGATTCGATAGCAGAACTGAAATACGGCATCGCGCTGCCCGACCGGCGCGCCTTCACACGCATCGCGCCCTACCAGCAGGGTTGGGACTGGGGACCTAAGCTGCCCACCTGCGGCATCTGGAAGCCTGTGTATATCACGTCCAGAAAACCTAGTCTAACTAGTTCACCTAGTCTAACTAGTTCAACTAGAAAAACCGAGCTCCGCCAGGAGCAAGACTCCGTCGGCCAGTGTTTCACCTTCTACCGCGACGGGAAGCCCCTCTTCATCAAAGGCGCCAACTGGATTCCCGCCCACAGCTTCCCCGTGATGAACCGCGAGATGCGCGACCGCTACCGCCACCTGCTCTGCTCGGCCAAAGAAGCCAATTTCAACATGATACGCATCTGGGGCGGCGGCATCTACGAGCATGACTACTTCTTCGACCTCTGCGACTCGCTGGGGCTGATGGTGTGGATGGACTTCAACTTCAGCACCATGCTCTACCCCGACAACCCCGAGATGCTGCAAAGCATCAAGGAGGAGGCGTACCAGAATGTTGCACGGATAGCCCAGCACCCGTGCGTGGTGCTGTGGTGCGGCAACAACGAGGTGAAGAACGGCTGGGAAGACTGGGGTTGGCAGGGACAGTTCAACTGGACCCCCGAGCAGCGCGCCCGGCTGGAGAAGGCGATGGACACCATCTTCGGCTACTCTAGTACAACTAGTAATACTAGTTCCAGTAGTATTTTGGCGCAAGCAGTAAAGGACTGCGACCCCCTGCAGCGCCCCTACATCACCACCTCGCCGCTCTACGGCTGGGGGCACCCGGAGTGCGTTACCCACGGCGACAGCCACTACTGGGGCGTGTGGTGGGGCGAGGAGCCATTTGAGAAGTATGCCGAGAAGACAGGCCGCTTTATGAGCGAGTACGGCTTCCAGAGCTACCCCATGATGAGCACCCTCCGACAGTTCTGTCCCGAGGAGCAGCTCCACATCGACTCGCCGACCATGCGCAGCCACCAGAAGCATCCGCGCGGGCTGCAGATTATCGACAAGGCCATGCGGCAGTACTACGGTTTCGACAGCAAAACGTTGAGTCTCGAGGATTTCTGCTATGTCAGCCAGCTGCTGCAGGCCTGGGGCGTAGGGTTCGGCATCTTCCAGCACATGGGGCAGCAGCCACACTGCATGGGGACGCTCTACTGGCAGCTGAACGACTGCTGGCCCGTGGCCTCGTGGAGCAGCATCGACTACTACGGCAACTGGAAGGCGCTGCACTACCGCGCGCAGTCCCTATATGCCGACAACACCGATTTGAAGAAATGTGACACCTACTACAGCGTCTATCCCAAAGACCGCAAGTACCCGCTGGCGAAGTACCAGGTGAGCCAGGAGTGGGAGAGCGACGGCAAGCTGGTGGTAACCCTACAGGCGTTGAGCGACCTCTACGACGTGTATATCGAGACGGAGCCGCACGTGAACGGCCACTTCACCGCCAACTTCGTCGACCTCAAGGCGGGAGAGAAGGTGCGCACACGCTTCGTCCCCACCGACCCCAAGGCCGACCTCACGAAGGTGAAACGAGCTGTACCAATAGAAACGGCGGGGCCGCAGCTGCGCTGCGGCCCCACTTGGTTTGCCGTGGAGAAAGTTTATTTCTCAGTGCAGGTGATCTTGCCACCAGCAGCCTGCATAGCGGCCTGGATCTCGGCGGGGATGTCCTTGGGGCTACCGCAGTCTTCCTGATCCAGGAGTTCGAAGGTCTGGAGGCTCACGCCCATTGCTTCAATCTTGCAGTTGCAATCAACGCTCTTGCTGCAGCCAACGAGGCCGAGAACCATGACCGCGGCGGCGGCCAACATTACTTTTTTCATGTGTTTTTTAATTTTGGGTTAATAAATCGAGTGCAAAGATAGGCATTTATTTCGACATGGACAAATATTTTATTACATTTTTCTCGGGGGGGGGGGGGGGGGGGGGGGGGGGCCTGCAAATGCAGAAGAAAGGGGGGGGGGGAGAAAGGAATTTGAATCGGTCGCTACAGGGGAAGGTGGATGACCTTCTTGGTTTCGAAGAAGGGCTCTACGAAGAATTCGGCGATGTCCCAGGTACGCACCTTGTGGCGGAAGGGGAACAGTTCGCTGGTGAGGTCGCCGCCCTTGAGGTAGAGGATGCCGTTGCGGAGGCGGTTGTAGTGGCTTTTGGAGATTTTGTTCTTCACCCAGGGGACAAACTCGGGCAGGGCGGTAACGGCGCGGGAGACGACGAAGTCGAACTCGCCGTCGAGGGCCTCGGCACGGATTTGGATGGCTTTGGCGTTGGTGAGTCCTAGGCGGTCGATGACGTCGGAGACCACCTTGATTTTCTTGCCGATGGAGTCGATGAGGGTAAATCTTGCCTCGGGGAACATGACGGCCAGCGGCACCCCCGGGAAGCCGCCGCCGGTGCCCACGTCGAGCACCTCGGACATGGGGGCGAAGGGCATCACCTTGGCGATGGCCAGCGAGTGCAGCACGTGGTGTTCGTAGAAATGCTCCATGTCCTTGCGCGAGATGACGTTGATTTGGGCGTTCCACTCCTCGTAGAGTAGCAACAGGGCGGCCATCTGTTCGCGCTGCCGCCCTGTGAGTTCGGGAAAATATTTCAGAATAATATCCATAGATGCCACCCGCAATGACTACCCACTACAAGTATGCCTTGAGATGCTTGCTCTTGCTGCTGGTCTTGAGGCGTTTGATGCCTTTTTCCTTGATTTGGCGGACACGCTCGCGGGTGAGATTGAATTTCATGGCGATTTCGTCGAGGCTCAAGGGGTGGGGCATTCCGATGCCGAAGTACATTTTGATGACTTCGCGCTCGTATTCGGTGAGGGTGGACAGGGAACGCTCGATTTCCTGGGAGAGCGACTCCTGCATGAGCTTGTCGTCGGTAGGGGGTGTGTCCTCGTTGGGGAGCACGTCGACGAAGTTGACATCCTCGTCGGAGGCCAAGGGGGCGTCGATGGATACGTGGCGGCCGCTGATGCCCATGATGGCCTTGATTTTGTCCTCGGGGATATCGAGCATTTCGGCCAGTTCCTCCTCCGATGGCGGCCGCTCCAGTTGCTGCTCCAGTTTGGCAATCTCTTTCTTGAGTTTGTTGAGTGCGCCGAGCTGGTTGGAGGGGAGACGGACGATGCGGCTGTTCTCGGCGATGGCCTGGAGGATGCTCTGGCGGATCCACCAGACGGCGTAGGAGATGAATTTGAAGCCGCGGGTCTCGTCGAACCGCTTGGCGGCCTTGATGAGGCCGACGTTGCCCTCGTTGATGAGGTCGGGCAGCGAGAGACCCTGGTTCTGGTACTGCTTGGCGACAGAGACGACGAAGCGGAGGTTGGCCTTGGTGAGACGCTCGAGGGCAGCCTGGTCGCCCTGCTTGATGCGCTGGGCAAGCTGCACTTCCTGCTCGGGGGTGAGGAGTTCCTCGCTGCAGATGTCCTGCAGGTATTTGTCAAGCGACTTGATGTCGCGGTTGGTAATCGAGTGGGTAATCTTCAGTTGTCTCATACACTACACCTTAAATTAATAATAGTCCGTTTTTTAGCCCTATAACGCAAAATTCGGGCAAATGTTACATCGGCAGCGATTTTTTTTGCCGAAAGCGATGATTTTAACATTTTTGTGGGGTTGCCAGTCGGCAGTTGACAGTTGATAGTTGATAGTATAACTTATTGGTTTACAGCAAAATGATATACTAATGGAATTTTATTTTTAAAAATAGGATTTTTCCTAACGTTTTTTTGTGTATTTTTGCAGTCGTTAAAACCAATTACTAACAAAAAAAACAACGTCATGAATAGATTTTTGCTCACTGCGGTATCCGCAATTGCCATGTGCATGGCTTCATCTTCGTGTACAAAAGATGTTATATTGGAAAGCACTCAAACCGATGTAAGCGAAGTGGTCATATCCAATGAACATTGGGCGTATTTCCCCGGTTCTACGACCGAATCCTCCTACTTGTATGCCAAAGTAACATGGCCATCCATCACCCAACATGTCATCGACTACGGCAATTTGGATTTGTACATCAAGGTAAACAATAAGTATTTCCCGCTGCCCTACATCTCCCCTATCACATACAATTTTTCCGACGGAACATCTGTCACTGTTGCCCAAGACGTCAGTTACTATGTGAAAACAAACACACCCGGGGAAATCTATATTATCATCCGCGACATGGATGGATATGAACCATACGAAGGTGGGGCTTATATAGATGACATTACACTTAAACTGGTAGCCACGTGGCCGGTGAACTATATAATTGAACAATAATACTCATTTCCACCTAACAGGTGTCTCATAAGTCAACGTAGCCCTGTAAGGGCGGCAAAATGTAGCCGTGGGCTTTCGCCCACGGCTACATTTTATCGTCCCCCAGGGGGACTTATGGGGCGGCCTCTCTCGTTGTCTATCATTTATTGGCCTCGTGGCGGTGGTATGCCTTGAGGGTGTTCTGCAGCAGGCTGACGATGGTCAGCGGACCCACGCCGCCGGGCACGGGCGTTACCCAGCTGCACTTCGCGTCCACCTCGTCGTGCTTCACGTCGCCGATGATGCGGTAGCCGCTCTTCTTCGTGGCGTCGGGTACGCGGTGGATGCCCACGTCGACCACCACGGCTCCCTCCTTCACCATGTCGGCCGTAACGAACTCGGGCCGTCCGATGGCCACCACCAGGATGTCGGCCTGCAGGCACAGCTCCTTGAGGTTCTGTGTCTTGCTGTGGCAGATGGTAACGGTGCAGTCGAAGCCCTTGCGGCTCAAGAGGTTGGCAACCGGAGTACCCACGATGTTGGAGCGGCCCAGCACCACGCAGTGCTTGCCGGCGGTCTCGATGCCGTAGCGTTTCAGCAAGGTGCAGATGCCCATCGGGGTGGCTGGCAGGAAACTCTCCTCGCCCAGCACCATGCGGCCGGTGTTGATGGGGGTGAAGCCGTCCACGTCCTTGTCGGGCGAGATGGCGTTGATGACCTTCTGTTCGTCGATGTGCTTGGGCAGGGGGAGCTGCACGATGAAGCCGTCGATGTCGGGGTCGTCGTTGAGGAAGCCGATGGTTTCCAGCAGCTGCTGCTCGGTGGTCTTCTCGCTCATGCGGTAGACGCTGGAGGTGAAGCCCACCTCGTGGCTGGACTTTTCCTTGTTGGCCACATAGGTCTGGCTTGCGCCGTCCTCGCCCACAATCACAGCCGCCAGGTGGGGGGCGCGGCGACCCTCTGCGGTCATGCTGCGCACCTCGTTGGCTATCTCGTCCTTGATTTGCAAAGCCATCGCCTTGCCGTCTAATAACTCTGTCATACTATTTTATTTTATGGTATCTGTAGAAAGAATAGATTTTATAGATTCTATAATTTCTATAATTTCTATTCTCTCTATTGCCTCTATTTTGTCTTACCTCTTCCTCCGCAACGGCATCTTGCCGTTGCTCTTGCTGACCATTTTCATCATCTTGCGGGTGTCGTCGAACTGCTTGAGGAAGCGGTTGAGTTCCTGTATGGAGCATCCGCTGCCGGCGGCGATGCGCTGCTTGCGGCTGCCGTTGAGGCAGCTGGGGTTGCGGCGCTCGTAGGGCGTCATGCTGCCTATCATGGCCTCGATGGGCTTGAAGGCGTCCTCGCTGATTTCCACGTTGCGCGTCAGCTTGTCCATGCCGGGAATCATGCCGATGAGGTCTTTCATCGAGCCCATTTTCTTGATCTGCCCCACCTGCGAGAGGAAGTCCTCGAAGTTGTACTCGTTGTGCATCAACTTCTTCTGTATCTTGCGCGCCTCGGCCTCGTCGTACTGCTCCTGTGCGCGTTCCACCAGGCTCACCACATCGCCCATGCCGAGGATGCGGTTGGCCATGCGGTCGGGGTGGAACACGTCGAGGGCCTCCATCTTCTCGCCGATGCCGACGAACTTGATGGGTTTCTGTACCGTGTAGCGGATGGTGAGGGCGGCGCCGCCGCGTGTGTCGCCGTCGAGCTTGGTGAGCACCACGCCGTCGAAGTCGATGCGGTCGTTGAACGCCTTGGCCGTGTTCACCGCATCCTGGCCGGTCATCGAGTCCACCACGAAGAGCGTCTCCTGCGGCTGCAGCTCGCGCTTCAGGGCGGCTATCTCGTCCATCATCTCCTCGTCCACTGCCAGGCGGCCGGCGGTGTCGACGATGACCACGCTGGCCCCCTTGGCCTTGGCCTCGCGGAGGGCGTTCTGCGCTATCTGGACGGGGTTGCGGTTGCCCTCCTCGGTGTAGACCGGCACGCCGATCTGCTGGCCGAGAGTCTGCAGCTGGCTGATGGCGGCGGGGCGGTAGACGTCGCCCGCCACCAGCATCACCGTGCGCCCTTTCTTCGCCTTGAGGTGGTTGGCCAGCTTGGCGCTGAAGGTCGTCTTGCCCGAACCCTGCAGGCCCGCGATGAGCACCACCGCCGGCGACCCCTTGAGGTTGATGTCCACCGTCTCGCTGCCCATCAGCTTGGTCAGCTCTTCGTGGACGATTTTCACCATCAGCTGGCCGGGTTCGATGCTCTGTATGACGTTGCGGCCCATGGCCTCGGTCTTCACGCGGTCGGTGAATTCCTTGGCTATCGGATAGCTCACGTCGGCGTCCAGCAGGGCCTTGCGCACCTCCTTGACGGTCTCCGCCACATTTATATCGGTGATGCTCCCCTTGCCGCGCAGGGTGTGTAACGCTTTCTCTATCTTGTTACTAAGGTTCTCAAACATGGTTTACACTATATAATATACTCGCTGCAAAATTACAATTTTTATACGAACCTGCCAAATTTATTTTTGCACAAAAAAAGTCTGCCACCGATGAGGGTGGCAGACAGGGTGGTTGGAAGAGGCGGGATTTATCTCTTTTTGCTCTTCTTGGTGTCTTTCGAGGCACTGCTCTCGATGCCGAGCTTGGCCTTGATGGCGGCGGGGATGGCGTCCTTGTGGACCACGATGTTCATCGTCTTGTAGCGGGCGAAGGCCTTGCTGACGAAGAAGCAGCCGCCGAACTCGCCGTTGTAGAGACCCCAGCTGTTCTTGACCATGTAGTACTCGTTGCCCATCTGGTCCTTGGCCTTGCCGAAGATCTGCATGCCGTGGTCGTCGGTGGTCTCCCAGTTGTCGTATGCCTCCTGGCGTTCCTCCTGGGTAACCCAGCGCTGGGGCGTGGGATGGTTGGCGGCCTCGTCGGCAATCTCGCTGGCCTTCATGCCGCTCCACTTGGCCTGGTCGCTACCCACGCCGCCCTTGGGGGCCTCGGTGGCGGGCAGGACGGCGAAGCCCTTGCGGCTGTAGCGGAAGCCGGGTTCGCTGACGTCGGAACCCCAGGCGATGGTGTAGCCGTTGTCGATGGCATAGTCGAAGACCTCCATCATCTCGTCCAGCGGCAGGTTGTAGCTCAAGCCCCAGCGCCAGTTGTCCTGGATTTCGAGGACGAATTTCTCGTAGAAGGGGTGGTGGGTGTAGCTGGTGATGCTCACATAGTCGTCGGGGTTCAGGCCCAGGCTCTCGGCGTAGCTCTTGGGGGTGTACTTGACGCCCTTGTAGGTGAAGCTCTCGGGTGCCTTGCCGAGGTAGATTTCGTGCACGGCGGCCACGGCCTTGCTCCAGAGGGGCTCGCCGTCGGGGCTGCGCTGCAGTTTCTTGAGCTTGCCCTTGGCCACGGCCTCGACCATCACATCGGTCAGGGCGCTGAGCTCGGTGTGGTTGGAGAGGGTGTCGCCATACATGGCGCCGGGCTTCATCACATCCTCGGGCACCATGCCGTAGTGCTTCCAGCAGTAGAGCACGTCGTTGAAGGCACCGCCCTGGCTGAAGCTCACGTCGCCGTGGGTACGCACGGCGGCCTTGGCACGGTCGTTGTAGGTCTTGGCCACGACGAACATCTCGCTCAGGTCGTGCTCGCCCTTGCCCATGCGGAGCAGCTCGCTCTCGAGGAAGGCGATGGTGCTGTAGCTCCAGCAGGTGCCGGCGTTGTTCTGGTTCTTGACGGGGGTGATGGGCAGCACCTTGATGGTGTCGAACTTGTAGCCCTCGTCCTCTTTCTTCTGGTCCTGTGCGAACACAGTGCTGGCGCAGATGGCGACGGCGCCAAGGAATAGGAATGCTTTTTTCATTGATTAATTGATTCTTATTTGTTTACTATTGATTTATCCTAAAAAATGCGGTGCAAAGATACGAAATTTTTGGGACATGACGAAAATAAATTTGCCATGTCGGGAAATTTGTAAAATTTAACACACTTCAAAACATGGTCTCTCCGTGGTAACCCACCTCTCCCTTCCTATCCCCGAAGAGAGGAAGAAGAGAGGAAGAAGAGGATATATTTAATACACTATTTACCAGCCAGTTGCATCCGGACGATTTTGGGGTATTTTTCGGATTTTTTGCAAGAAATTTCAAGGTTTTGTAAGGGAATGAATCACAGTGTTTTATATTAAAAACAGGGGAATGTTGCTACCTGGGTGCAATAAATACACGCGAGGTGCGTTACGGAAGGTATTAATTATAAACTGAAACAAATGACAAAGATAGCGGTCGCCGGCACCGGATATGTCGGCCTTTCCCTCGCCACCCTTCTGGCGCAACACAACGACGTTACGGCAGTCGATATAGTTCCAGGACGCGTTGATTTGGTGAACAATAAGAAGTCTCCCATCCAGGACGACTACATCGAAGACTACCTGTCCACCAAGCCGCTGACCCTCCGCGCCACCCTCGACTGGCAGGCTGGCTACCGCGATGCCGAGTTCGTCGTCATCGCCGCCCCCACCAACTACGACTCCACCCGTAACTTCTTCGACACCAGTGCCGTGGAAGACGTTATCCAAAAAGTGATGCAAGTCAACCCCGAGGCCGTCATGGTCATCAAGAGCACCATCCCCGTGGGCTACACCGAGCATATCCGCCAGCAGACCGGCAGCCGCAATATCATCTTCGCCCCCGAGTTCCTGCGCGAAAGCAAGGCCCTCTACGACAACCTCTACCCAAGCCGCATCATCGTCGGCTACGACCAGCAGGACAAGTCGCTGGAGGCCAAGGCCCACCGCTTCGCCCAGTTGGTCAAGGAGGGTGCCATCCAGCAGGAGGTTCCCGTCCTCTTCATGGGCAGCACCGAGGCCGAGGCCGTCAAGCTCTTCGCCAACACGTATCTCGCCCTGCGCGTCTCCTATTTCAACGAACTTGACACCTATGCCGAGATGAAAGGGCTTGACACCCAGGCCATCATCGAGGGTGTCTGCCTCGACCCCCGCATTGGCACCCACTACAACAACCCCTCCTTCGGCTACGGCGGCTACTGCCTGCCCAAGGACACCAAGCAACTGCTGGCCAACTATGCCGACGTGCCCGAGGAACTCATCCGCGCCATCGTGGAGAGCAACCGCACACGCAAGGACTTCATCGCCGACCAGGTGCTCAAGAAAGCCGGCTACTACGACTACTACAACCGTGGCGACTTCGATGCCACAGCCGAGCGCGAGTGCACCGTCGGTGTCTACCGCCTCACCATGAAGTCGGGTTCCGACAACTTCCGCCAGTCCTCCATCCAGGGCGTGATGAAGCGTGTCAAGGCCAAGGGGGCCAAGGTCATCATCTACGAACCCACCCTCGAGGACGGCAGCACCTTCTTCGGCAGCCGTGTGGTGAACGACCTCGACGAATTCAAGCGCCAGAGCGACGCCATCATAGCCAACCGCTACGACGCCTGCCTCGACGACGTACAGCAGAAAGTGTATACACGAGATATATTCAAAAGAGACTGAAAATATGAACATTATCATCACCGGAGGCGCCGGATTCATCGGCAGCCATGTGGTACGGTTGTTCGTCAACAAGTACCCGCAGTACAAGATCATCAACGTCGACAAGCTCACCTATGCCGGCAATCTGGCCAACCTCAAGGACATCGAGGACAAGCCCAACTACAAGTTTGTCCGCATGGACATCTGCGACTTCGACGGCATCTACAAGCTGATGCAGGACGAGAAAGTGGACGGCATCATCCACCTGGCTGCCGAGAGCCACGTGGACCGCTCCATCAAGGATCCCTTCACCTTCGCGCAGACTAACGTCATGGGAACCCTCTCGCTGCTGCAGGCCGCCAAACTCTACTGGGACGGCAACTACGAAGGCCGCCGCTTCTACCACATCAGCACCGACGAGGTCTACGGCGCCCTCGAAATGACCCATCCCGAAGGCATCAAGCCTCCCTTCAGCACCAAGGCCTCCAGCGGTGAGCACCACATGGCCTACGGCGACAAGTTCTTCACCGAGGAGCTCAAGTACCAACCCCACAGCCCCTACAGCGCCGCCAAGGCCAGCAGCGACCATTTCGTGCGCGCCTTCCACGACACCTACGGCCTGCCCACCGTGGTTACCAACTGCTCCAACAACTACGGCCCCTACCAGTTCCCCGAGAAGCTCATCCCCCTCTTCATCAACAACATCCGCCACCGCAAGCCGCTCCCCGTCTACGGCAAGGGCGAGAACGTGCGCGACTGGCTCTATGTCGAAGACCACGCCCGCGCCATCGACCTTATCTTCCACAAGGGTAAGATTGCCGAGACCTACAATATCGGCGGCTTCAACGAGTGGAAGAACATCGACATCATCCGTGTGCTCATAAACACCGTCGACCGCCTGCTGGGCCGTCCCGAGGGTGCCGACATGGATCTCATCACCTACGTTACCGACCGCGCCGGCCACGACATGCGCTACGCCATCGACTCCTCCAAGCTCCAGCGCGAACTCGGATGGGAGCCCAGCCTCCAGTTCGAGGAGGGCATCGAGAAGACCGTCCGCTGGTACCTTGACAACCAAGAATGGATGGATCGGGTAACCTCCGGCGACTACATGAAGTACTACGAGGATATGTACGCGGGGAGGTAGGAATAAGAAGTTAAGACAATACCTGGTTATGCAAAGAGGGTGTCCCGAAACTTTCGGGACACCCTCTTTGCAGTGGTGGTTTTGGCTGTCGTCATTTTTCCGTGGCAACGGGTCGTTTCAGCAGGCGAGTGGTGTATTGGCGACCGTCGGCGGCGGTGAGGGTGAGGAAGTAGGCACCCTGGGGGCGATTGGACAGATCGAGTGAATAGTATCCGTTGCCCGTGGCGGTCAGCCTCACCTCCTCGTGCCGGCCAATCATATCGGTGAGGGCGGCGACGGCGAGGGGCCAGGGGCTTTGGACGGTAACGCGGGAGGTGGCGGGATTGGGGTAGACGCGTGGCGTGTAGAGCGTTGTCTGGGGGATGCCCGCAGTGCTGTCGGTGGTGAACTGGACGTGGACCCAGTCGGAACGGCCCAGGCTGTCGGCGGTGCAGTTCTGCCGCAGCGACACCCGGTAGTCGGTGGAGGGTTGCAGGCCCGTGAAGGTGTAGCTGTCGCCGCTGACGGACACGATGCCCGTGGCCGTCAGGTCGGGCGAGAGTCCCAGCTCGTAGTCGCTGCCTGTTCCGTGCCACGACACGCTGATGCTCTCGTGGGTACCCGAGACCGATTCGACCACGGGCACGGCGCAGACCGGCAGGACGCAGGTGTTGGTGAAGAGGCGGATGTCCCCTGTCAGGAAACTGCCGTAGGCATAGTAGTGGGGGTAGTGGCGGGCGCTGTCGATGTTGATGGGGGTTGGGCTGGTAATCTGGTATGAGCGGGCGGTGCCGTCGTAGAATTCGGGGTGGTGGTAGTGGGCGGAATATTCGGTAGGCTGGCCGCTGACGCCATCCTCGCGCAGCACGGCGACAAGGAGCCTGCGCCGGCCGTCCCAAAGGAAGGGGTGGTCGAAGGGGAAGTGCTGCCATTCGGTGGTGGCCAGGTGGCGGAAGTCGGCCGAGTCGATGACCTTGACAAAGCGGTGTGCCGCGTCGGGCACGATGGGGCCGTTGTTCAGGTTGGTGTCCGCCACGTTGGCCAGCCAGACGGAGATGTTGTTCATGTGGTCGCCTTCCACATAGTTCGACGGGCGGAACGCCAGTGCCGTGATGCCCGCCTCGAGGCCGGCCAGGTGAGCCGGGTCAATCAGGGTCTGCGCGTAGCTGTAGGGGGTGCTGTTGAAGCCGATGGGGCCGGTTCTCAGGATGTCGGAGATCATGGTGGAGTCGAAGTTGTCGCGGAAAACGGCGTCGCTGCAAGGTTGGGTGGTGAAGATGCCGCGCACCCAGGCACTCGTGTCGCCACCGCCGCAGAGGCTGCGGACATGCACCTCGCGGCGGTCGAGGCTGGCCAGTCCCGCGATGGTGAAGCTGTTGGTGGCGGTTGTCGCGAGGGTGCCGGTGCCGGGGGCGAAGCCCACGGGGCCGTGTTCCACCTCGTAGAGCGAGGCCCCGTTGCACCTCCAGGTGAGGGTGAGCGTGGTGTCGGTGGCCGCCACGGTGGGGTCGAGCTGCAGGTGGTGGACTATGCAGGTGTCGGGGATGCAGCTGACCTCCAGTTCGAACCCTTCGTTGTAGGTGTCGAAAGCGGTGCTCCCGTTGAAGCCGAGGGTGATGGGGCCTGCATCGGATACGATGGGGCCGAAGTGTATGGGTGTGTCGTTGTGGTGGCTTTTGGTCCAGAGCACGGGACCGGAGGTGCCAATGCCGTCGTAGGCGGTGAGGATGGATAATCCGCCGCCGTTGCAGTACCCGCTGATGCTGACCACGTGGCCGGGGCGGTCGGGCATGATGACCAGTGTCGAGCGCTGGGAACTGAACACGCCCTCGGCACCGCCGTCGTCGTAGACGGTTACACCGCACAGCGAGAGGCTGTCGTCCCGGTTGGCGCGCATGTTCCATACGCCCGGCACCACCTGCAGGGGGCCTTCCCACTCGGAGGTGTCGCCCTTGGGGCAGACGGAGCGTACCCATACGTAGTGGGGTGTGCCGGTGGCGAGTCCCTCGAAGGTGCATTCGGGGAGGGTAATGCCTGTGGTGTCGGCCACGGGGATGGCAGTGGCCACGGTGTCGATGCAGGCTTGCCACACGGTGCCTGCCGCCTGGCTGTTCCAGCGCAGGGTGGCCGAGGTGGCGCTGAGGGCGGTGAGGGTGACACCCGTTACGCTCGTGCAGGGCGGTTCCAGCTCGACGAGGAGGTCGTCCAGGTAGACGGTTGCACGGGAGGTGGTGGGGTTGCTTGTCAGGGCGATGTAGGCACCGGAGCCCTTGTAGTCGTTGAAGGATACGTCATGGCGGAGCCAGTCGGCTTCCGAGATGACGACGCTGTCGACCACCTGGAAGGTGGAGACCGCCGTGGGGTCGGTCATCACACCCACATACAGGCAGGTGGGCTGGTGGCTATAGTAGTTGTTGCAGGCCCAGAACGAGAGCTGCAGGGAGTTCAGCGGAATGGTCGCCGTGTCGAGGAGGGGTAGCACGGCGTATTGCATCGTGGAGTTGCCGTCCCAGCGCAGCACCCGTGTGCCGGAGTGCCCGCCGCCGGGGATGGCGATTACGTTGGTGTTCGCATCCACCTGCCCTCGCCAGCAGGGCAGGTCGCTGGCCTTGGGATAGCCGCTGTAGGAGTCGAAGTCGTCGAAAAAGGGCAGCGTGTCCAGCGGGCTGCAGAAGGTGCGGAAGGAGCGTGCCGGCGACCAGTTGGTGTACGTGCCACCGCAGAAGGAGCGGACATAGACGTCGTGGAACGAATAGGGCTGGAGGCCGGTCAGCAGCAGGCTGTCGGCCAGGATGCCACCCACGGTGTGGGTGGAGTCGATGGTGAAGCCGGCGGGGCCGTAGGCCACCTCGTAGACGGCGGCGTTGGTGTCCACCCAGTGTACCACGGCGGAGGTGTCGGTGATTTGGCTGACATTGACCGTCGTGATGGTCGGGCAGGGGGACAGCCGGTTCACCTCGATGTCGTCGATGTACATATAGGTGATATAGTCTATGGCTGTCCGGATGGCGATGCGCCCCGGGATGCCGTTGTAGCGGTCGAGGCGCACCACTACCGGGTTCCAGCTGGTGTAGCGCGACACTGCGATGGTGTCCACGGGGACGAAGGTGGAGAAGTCGAGGGTGTTGGACACCACGCCCACATGGAGGTCCAGCGAGGCGTTGGTGGTGCCGTTCTTGGCCCAGAAGGAGAGTTCGAGGCTGTCGACGGGCACGTCGAAGGGGGGCAGGACCACGCTGCCGCCCTGGAGCTGCACACTGCGGGTGCCGCTGTGGCTGTGCGAGGCCATTCCGGGGTGGGTGCCCGCACGGCCCGCCACAGTATTCCAGCAGGCAGGTATGCCCCACATCCCCTCGAAGTCTTCGAGGTAGGGAATCGTGTCGGGGATGCAGTTGGTGAGGAGGTGTCGGTACACCGCGGTGGAGGTATCGGCACAGAAGGCCGTGAGACGGAAGGTGTAGTGGGTGAGGGGGGTGAGGCCGCCGAGGGTGTATGCGGTGTCGCCATAGAGCAGGCCGCTGGTGTGCCAGGCCGAGTCGCCGTCGGTGGCGCATTCCACGACCCACTGGGCGGGCGCGGGGAGGTCGGGCCCCACGGTAACGGAGGTGGAGCCCAGGTCGAGCAGGCGGAATCCGGGGGCGGGACAGCTGGCCGCAGGGGCGGCGAGGGAGCGGGTGTGCAGCCGCATGACGTTGCGGAAGGTGACGGCAGTGGTGGTGGTGGGCAGTAAGTTGTCCCGGCGCCGGGAGATGTTCTGGGTATAGTTGCCGTAGAAGTCGCCGCCGCTCGTGCTGTAGGGACAGTTGAAGGCCACGACCAGGTTGCCGAGGCCGTTGTAGCGGAAGGCGGTGTCGAATTCGTAGTGGTTCCATCCCGGAGTGCAGGCCAGCGAGTCCACGGCCACCACCTGGAACTGGGTGCCGAAGGGAACCAGGGAGTCCAGCCGGGAAAAGTAGGTGTTGGCCAGGTAGATGGTACACATGCGCCCCACGCTGCTGGGAGTGCCGCAGTAGAGATCGATGCCCGTAATCAGGGCTTCCCCGTCCAGTTCGCTGCCCAGCACCAGCTGCTGGGTGTAGCAGTTGCTGTAGGGCTGGTAGGGGAGGCCGTGGCCCAGCACCATGTTCGTCGTGTCGCCGACCAGGAGGGTGTCGGCGTTTTGCGCCTGCGCCGCCGGGGTTGCCGTCAAGGCCGCCAACAGCAGGAGGAAAAGGGTTCTTGTCTTCATGTCGCTATCTTGTGTTGTTTGGTTTCCCGTTTTCCCATAAGACGAAAAGGGGGCGTTTCCGGCTCATTTTTTAACATTTTTCTGTTTTTTTTCCTCCGCTGCCTCCGTCCCCGCCTCCCAATTCCGGATTCATCTCTTTTCGGGGCGTTGGCGCGCTATGGCACCATATAGTCCCATATCGCGTCAGAGTTTATGTATTCATTAAGAGAGTACCTAGAGAGTACCTAGGGAGTGCCTGCCGGCGGGGATAAAAACGGGAGATATGCAATATTCTTTCCAGCGGTGCGTTATGTGAAAAAACAGACGACTCTATGCGAAACATTATCTTCGACTTCGGCAATGTGCTGGTGAAGTGGGAACCCGAGCGGGTGTATGCGCGCCATTTTGGCGACGAGGCGCGCGCGTGGTGGTTCATGCGCCATGTGTGCGACGCGGACTGGCGCAACCGCATCGACGCCGGCGAGAGCCTGGACGGGTGTGTCGCGGAACTGCAGGCGCTCTGGCCGGAGTATGCGGATGCGGTGGCGATGTACCGCGACGGATGGATGGATATGCTGACCGGGGAGATGCCCGGGATGAGGGAGGTGCTGGCAGACCTGAAGGGTATGCCGGGTGTGCGGCTGTTCGGTCTGTCGAACTGGAGCATGGAGACTTTTCCGGAGGCGCGGAGGCGCTTCCCGATTCTGCAGGAGGTTGATGATTATGTGGTTTCTGGGGAGGAGGGTTTGGTGAAGCCCGACCCGGAGATCTTCCGGCGGTTGCTGGACCGCTACGGTTTGTGTGCGGAGGACTGTACGTTCATTGACGACAGTGAGGCGAATGTGGAGGCGGCCAGGGGGCTTGGGATGCACGGTGTACTGTTCCGCGGCGCGGATGCACTGCGGGTGGAGCTGGGGATGCAGGGAGGAGGGACTGGCAGTTGTCGTGCGACCGCATTGATATTTAATTGATTGGAATTATGAGAAGATTTGCATTTTTACTGGCCATTTGGGCTGCAGCGACTGTGTGTTACGGGCAGGGGCGCTTTGAGGCTTGCATCATGGGTGGGATGAATGTGTGCCAGGTTGATGGGGACGATGCGGGTCGCTATAATTATGTTGGTTTGCGTGCTGGGGTGGGGTCGTCGTTCGTGCTGGATGAGGGACGAGGGGCGGGGTGGCGACTGGATGTGGAGTTGGCGTATACGCAGAAAGGTTCACGGATGGCTGCAGGGAATGGTGAGATTGGGTTGCAGTATGTGGAGATGGGTGTGCTGTTGGCGTACGATGGGGGGCGGTGGCGGCTGGGGGCAGGGGTGTCGCCCGGTGTGAAAGTGGGTTGCAGTGTAACGTTCGGTGGGGTGGCCGATGCGGGGCAGGAGGAATTGTACAGGAGGTTTGACTGGTTTCCGCTGACGGTGTCGGCAAGGTATCTGGTTACAGACCATGTGGGAGTTATGGTCCGTTGGCAGGCATCGATGGTGAGTGTCTACGACGGCAGTGGCCCGTACAGGTTTTTCCACTGGAACCATGGGGCTTTCAACCGTCTGCTGACGTTCGGCTTGGTCTATTGTCTGTAAGCAGGGGGGGGATTTCTGGTTAGTCTTTTTTTATTGAGCGGTAGCCGCTCATGAGACCGGTATTGGCGTTTCCGATGAAGGCGAGTACTTGTTTTCCCTCGTCGGTGTGTCCGTAGCGTTCCTTGACGATTTCTAGTGCGTTGTTGAGTGGGATGCCTTTGACGAAGATGTAGCGGTAGATGTCGGTGATGTTGTTGATGCTTTCGGATGAGAATCCGCGACGCTGGAGACCGAGGCTGTTGACACCGCAGTACTGGATGGGGTAGCGGGCGGCTTTGACGAAGGGGGGGATGTCTTTGTCGATGAGTGCTCCGCCTTGTGTAATGGCATGCGATCCGATGTGGATGAACTGCAGGCATGCGGTTTTTCCACCGAGGATGACGTGGTCGCCCATGATGATGTGGCCGGCAAGGGTGGCGTTGTTGGCGAGGACGCAGTTGTTCCCGACGACACAGTCGTGGGCTATGTGGACGTAGGCCATGAGGAGGTTTCCACTGCCGATGACTGTCTTGCCGGCGGCAGCGGTGCCGCGGTTGATGGTGCAGCATTCGCGGATGGTGTTGTTGTCGCCAATTTCGACGGTGGTGTATTCGCCTGCAAACTTGAGGTCCTGTGGTACGGCGGCGATGACGGCACCGGGGAATATTTTGCAGTTTTTTCCGATACGGGCACCAGGGAATATGGTAACGTTGGGACCAATCCAGGTGCCATCGCCGATGACAACATCGTCGCCGATGGTGGAGAAGTTGGAAATGGTGACGTTTTCGCCGATTTTGGCATTGGGGTGAAGGTCGTATAAGGTCATAAGGTGTTGTTTTCTGGTTGTTGACTGGGGTGTTCTTTTATGTATTGCATGAGGAAGCGTGCAAAGGCGTTGTTTGCCTTGTGTCCTGGTTTGTAGATGGAGAACTGGGCTTTGAGAGGAATGCCTACGAGGGAGATGTCTCCGATGAAGTCGAGTAGTTTGTGCCGTGCAGGTTCGTTGGGGAAATAGGGTTCTGTCGTGTTGAGAACACCGTCGTGTACTTTGAAATTAGTGATGTCTTTGTTGAATGTTTTTCCCAGTCGTTTCAGCTGTCGAGGGGAAGGCTCCTCGTTGACGTAGACCAGTGCGTTGTCAAGGCTTCCCCCTTTGATGAGGTTGAATCGCAGCAATGGATAAATCTCGTGGAGGAACACGAAGGTGCGGCATTGGGCGATGGTGTTGGGGTAGTCGTAGAGGTTTTCCAGATGGGCTTCTTGTCTGCCAATTACACTCCCGGGGAAATCAACGACACAATGGACTGAAAAGTGGTCGTCTGGAGTGATGTGGTATTCAGATCCTGTGGAGGGGTATTTGAAGTGAAGCGGTTCGTTGAATGTGTAGTTCTGGCGAGGGATACTGCCCGAGCGGATTCCCACCCTGCCTATTTGCAGTACCCAGGGACGGGCAGATCCGTCGATGATGGGAATCTCGCCACCATCCAGTTCGATGAGTGCGTTGTCGATTCCCATTCCGTGCAGGGCGGACATTAGGTGTTCGATGGTGGCGATGGAATATCGTCCACTGCCCAGTGTGGTACCGCGATTGGTAGACTCCACTTGGTCGGCCAATGCGTGTTGGGTGATGATGGCTCTTCTGTCAGTCCGCCGGAAAGTAATCCCGGAGTTTTCGAAAGCGGGCTTCACGGTTACCGTAACAGTTCGTCCAGTATGTAAGCCTGGGCCTGTCAGCCGAAACTCCTTGTTGATGGTATTTTGGTATTCCATTTTGCAGTCTATCTTTCTCTTGCAGGGATAAAGTGCAACGACTCCATGACATAGGGTCTTACACGAGTGTTTTCTAGACCGGCTCCCCTGCGTTTGAGCCAAATGGGGGCAGTCATTCCTTCGTGCATCAGTCCAGGGGCATTCCAGAAAGCACTACCCTTTTGGTTGAGACCGCCCACGATGTACTTGGCCAAATCGTAACCTACCCCAGAGAGAGTGGATGTGGGTTCTGCGCCATATTTTTGACGGAATCGCTTGAGGTACTCGGCGTGGAATGGGTTCAACATATTCCATTGAGAATAAAAGGTATGGTAGTTCAACAGTTGTAGTTGTCCATAGTCCATGTCTGCATATTCTTCTGTCCAGTCTGTCAGGGTGTACAGGGTGGGAGGGGTGTTCTTCAAGGCAGAAAGGCGGTTCAGCAGGTTGCTTGCATAGACCCGCATTTGGTCGTTTTTGTGTTCATACACGCTCAAGACATGGCAGCCTGGTGTTGTTTTCAGTACCGAAGCCAGTTTGCCGCTTTGGCTCCAATTGAAGAGGGTGTATTTTATGTCCCCACGCTCGGCGATTTGGCGTCGAAGTTCGGCCAGCACCTTCTTTTCGCCGCTACCGCCTCCATGGATGATGTATAAATGGCCATCGGGGCGTTCTGCATGCATATTTGCCAACATGGCCGAAACTTGGCTTTCCAGCGATGGCTGTATTTTAACCAGATAGGGGTTTTCTGTACACAATTCGCTGCGGGTCGTCATGGGGTTTACTATATACACACCGTTTTCTTGAGCAAGTTTGGCCGCCTCGTCGAAAGCATCTCTAAACAGAAGGGCCACTATGACATCCGCTTTCACCACCTCCTTTTTGGCGAAAGCCTCCCTGACCTCTTCGGCACTGTTTTTTGGTATATCGACAACGTTCAAGTCCACACACACACCTTTGTCAGCCAATTCTTCCAGAGCCAGCAGTATTCCTTCGTAGAATTCGATGAACTCGAATTGTTTGTAGTTCCGTTTTCCTCGTTGTTCCACATCAAATTTCGATGTGGAAACTTCCTCAATCTGATCCAGGTACAATGGCATCAACAGGGATACGCGAATGACACTTCCTGGCTCTTTTACAGTAGGGGATGGTGCTTGTGAAACTGAAGGAGGTGCCTGGGGTTCGGGATCTTTCGGTTGCACTGGGGCGGCTTGTGTGGCTACGTCAGGGTTTTCATACTCCTCGGTTTGGATTCCGAACTGGCCGCGGTGGGGTAGCCAGACGGTGTCGCCCGGGTGCAGGAAGTGAATGTCCTTGTGGGTTACGGCATCGAAGCTCTGTACTTTGTAGGCTTTGGAAATGGAATAGACGGTCTGGCCTTTCTCCACAATGTGGACATAGTAGCGGCGACCGTTGATGACCTGGGTCTCATGACTGACTTTGACAGGCGTAGTCCCTGGTGCCTGGGCCGTTGCGACGAGGCAGAGAAGCATGGCTGTCAAGAAGATGGCTGTCCTTTTTGTCGACATATCTTCAGTGTTTATTCCCATTCGATGGTTGCTGGCGGCTTGGACGAGATGTCGTAGACCACACGGTTCACACCACGGACGCGGTTGATGATTTCGTTACTGACGCGGGCCAGGAAGTCGTAGGGCAGGTGGCACCAGTCGGCCGTCATGCCGTCGACACTCTCCACGGCGCGCAGTGCCACCACACTCTCATAGGTGCGTTCGTCACCCATCACGCCCACACTCTGTACAGGAAGGAGCATGGCTCCGGCCTGCCACACATGGTCGTACAGGCCGCTGTCGCGAAGACCCTGGACGAAGATGTGGTCCACCTCCTGTAGGATGCTCACCTTCTCGGGCGTTACGTCGGAGAGGATGCGGATGGCCAGGCCGGGGCCGGGGAAGGGATGGCGGCCGATGAGGCTGTCCTTGATGCCCAGTTGGCGACCCACTCGGCGCACCTCGTCCTTGAACAGCGAGCGCAGCGGCTCGACGAGCTGTAGTTTCATATAGTCGGGCAGGCCGCCCACATTGTGGTGGCTCTTGATGGTCTGGCTGGGACCCTTGACGCTGGACGACTCAATCACGTCGGGGTAAATGGTACCCTGGCCGAGGAACTTGGCATCGGTAACCATCTTGGCCTCGGCGTCGAAGACGTCGATGAAGGTCTTGCCGATGGCTTTGCGCTTCTTCTCGGGGTCGGTTACGCCGGCCAGGACGCTGTAGAAGCGGTCCTTGGCGTCGACACCCTTGACGTTGAGGCCCATGTCGCGGTAGGATTCGAGGACGCTTTCGAACTCGTTTTTACGCAGCAGGCCGTTGTCGACGAAGATGCAGTGTAGCTGGTGCCCGATGGCGCGGTGCAGGAGTACGGCGGCCACGGTGCTGTCCACGCCGCCGCTGAGGCCGAGGATGACCTTGTCGGAACCGACCTTCTGGCGCAGTTCGGCGACGGTGGTCTCGATGAAACTCTCGGGTGTCCACTCGGCGCGGCATTGGCAGATGTCGAACACGAAGTTGCGCAGCAGCTGTACGCCGTCCACGCTGTGGTGCACTTCGGGATGGAACTGGATGGCATAGGTGGGTTCGCCCTCGATTTGGTAGCCTGCATACCGGACGTTCTCCGTCGAGCAGATGGTGCGGTAGCCAGCAGGCAACTGCTCGATGGTGTCGCCGTGGCTCATCCACACCTGGCTGCCCTGCGGGATGCCCTGCATGAGTGGGCTGGCGGTGTCGATGAACGAGAGGTTGGCGCGGCCGTACTCGCGGGTTTGGCTCTGCTGCACGCGGCCGCCGCCGTAACGGGCCAGGTACTGGGCGCCGTAGCAGACGGCCAGCAGGGGCAGGCGACCCTTGATGCCTTCCATGTTGGGGACGGGGGCGTCGGGGGCGTTGCAACTGAAGGGGCTGCCGCTGAAGACCACGCCTTTCACGTCGGGGGTGAGGGCGGGAACCTTGTCGAAGGGGTGGATTTCGCAGTAGACGTTTTGCTCGCGTATCTTGCGGGCGATGAGTTGAGTGTATTGAGAGCCAAAGTCTAATATGACAATCGTGTCCATAATTTGTATCAAATTAAAAATGCAAAATTACGAAAAAAAACCGGAACACAGATGTTAAAAGTGATTTTGTTGATAACTTTGCCTGTCAAACCGGAGCCGAATGGAATCCGAACATCCCCCGAATGGGGTACATTCGGGGGGTATCCGGCAGGGGTTTCCTAGGTACTCTCTAGGTACTCTCTTAATGAATACATAAACTCTGGTGCGATATGGGACAGTTTGGGTGTCAGAATACATCCATATCGTATTTCCGCCAGATGGCTAGCCGTTCTTCTGCGGTTGCTTGGGGATTCCGGAGGTGTTGGGGTTGGCAAGGCTGGAACGCATGTCGGTGTCGGCTTGGATGTTCTTCATGCGGTAGTAGTCCATGATACCCAGATTTCCGTTGCGGAACGCCTCGGCCATCGCCAGCGGCACCTCGGCCTCGGCCAGGATGACCTTGGCCCGCGCCTCCTGCGCCTTGGCTTTCATTTCCTGTTCGTTGGCCACCGCCATGGCACGGCGTTCCTCGGCTTTTGCTTGCGCGATGTTCTTGTCGGCGTTGGCCTGGTCCATCTGCAGTTGGGCGCCGATGTTCTTGCCGACGTCGATGTCGGCGATGTCTATAGAAAGAATCTCGAAGGCTGTGCCGCTGTCCAGACCTTTGGTCAGCACCAGTTTGGAGATGCTGTCGGGGTTCTCGAGTACCTGCTTGTGGCTCACGGCCGAACCGATGCTGGTAACGATACCCTCGCCCACGCGGGCCAGGATGGTCTCCTCGCCCGAGCCGCCGACGAGCTGCTTGATGTTGGTGCGCACCGTTACGCGGGCCTTGGCAATGAGCTGGATGCCGTCCTTGGCCACGGCGGCCACCGGCGGGGTGTCGATTACCTTGGGGTTGACGGAGGTTTGCACGGCTTTCAGCACGTCGCGGCCAGCGAGGTCGATGGCCGTGGCGGTCTTGAAGTCGAGGTTCATGTTGGCCTTGTCGGCGCTGATGAGGGCGTTGACCACATTGCCCACGTGGCCACCGGCCAGGTAGTGGGCCTCCAGGTCGTTCTGCTTGATTTTCAGACCCGCCTTTGAGGCCGAAATCAGGTTGCCCACGATGACCGAGGGCGGCACCTTGCGGAAGCGCATGAAGATGAGTTGCACCAGCGAGGTGTAGACTCCGCTGACGAGGGCTTGGAACCAGATGCCGATGGGCACCAGGTAGAGGAACAGGATGAGCGCGATGGCGCACACGACGATGATGATAATGGTTTCCATTTGTTGGGTTTTTTATTGGTTTTCAAAGCGGTTGTCCGACGTCTCCACCACGTCGATGCGGTAGCCTTCGATGGCCACCACCTCGATGGGACGGTCGGGGTCGATGAACTTGTTCACGGCGTGCACCTCGGTGGGCTGTCCGTCGATGAGGGCCTTGCCCGAGGGTGCCAGTCGCGCAATGGTGGTGCCGCGGGCACCCACCTTGACGGTGTGCTCCGGTTGGTTCACCTTACTGTCGATTTCCTCCTCCAGGCTGAAGCGCTTCCAGGTCTTGGTTTTCATGAACCAGGCCAGCATTAGTCCGCAGAGAGCTATGGAGCACAGCAGCACGACAGTGCCGGTGGTGTTGCCGAACATCTCGTAGGTTTCCCATACGCCGAAGGCGATGAGTCCGATGCCGAACGCACCGGCGATGCCGCCGGGCAGGGCCACTATCTCGAGCGCGAGCAGTATCACGCCCAGTATCAGTACGATAATCAAAAGTGTGGTATTCATAATTATTCTTGTATTTCAGAGGTTAGTTGCTTGTCCAGCAGTGCGCTGTGCATGGGAAGCAGGTCGGAATAGGCTCCGTGCTTGACGGTGCAGGAGCCATGGCAGTGGACCAGGATGGCACACTGTTCGGCTTGCTCCTCGGTGTGGCGGCAGATGTCCATCAGTGCCTTGATGACATAGTCGAAAGTGTGCACGTCGTCGTTGTACAGCACCAGGCTGCAGCCGCTGTCTTCCAGCACGGCGGCCTCGTCGTCGGGTAGTGGGGAGGTATAGGGTTTTTCGTTCATACCAGTAGTGCAATGGCTTGTGCGCTGATGCCCTCCTCGCGCCCCTCGAAGCCGAGGTGCTCGGTAGTGGTGGCTTTCACTGACACCTGTCCGATGGAAAGGCCCAAAGTGTCGGCAATGGTCTGCCGCATTTGTTCAATATAGGGAGCCAGCTTTGGGCGCTGGGCGACCACGGTGGAGTCGATGTTCCCGATGGTGTGGCCGTGTTCTTTCAGGAGATTGCCCACGTGGGCCAGCAATTTGGTGCTGGCGATGCCCTTGTATTGAGGGTCGGTGTCGGGGAAATGCTTGCCGATGTCGCCCAAGGCGGCGGCACCCAGCAGGGCATCGCTGATGGCATGCAACAGTACATCGGCGTCGCTGTGTCCCACCAGTCCGTGGCTGTGTGGCACAAGTACTCCTCCTATCCACAAAGGCAAACCCTCTTGGAGGCGATGCACGTCGTATCCTGTTCCTATGCGCATATTGGGGTGTTATTTAGTGGGTTTAAGGTCGAATCCGATGCTTATGCGGATGGTGTTGGACAGAGGGTTGGTTGAGATGACTGTGGTGGGGATAAGGTAAGAGAAGTCGCCGGTGAAGTAGTTGTAGCGAAGCCCCACGCCAATGGTGGCATACTGGCGTCCGCCCTTGTTGGCATGCTCGTAGAAGTATCCGATGCGCGCAGCAAAGGTTTCGGCGTACCAATATTCGGCACCTGCCGAAATCTGAACCTCCTGCAATTCCTCGCTCAAGCCACCGGGGGCGTCGTAGAACGACTGGATGGCTCCCTGTATGACGCCGAGTTCCCTGTATCTGGCCCAGTTTCCAGAATCGTCGCGCAGGGGAGGTGTGGGTACCAGCAGCTTGTTGGCATCCAGGACTACGGAGATTTTGTTGTAATCGTCGATGCGGTTGGTGTAGCGTCCGCCGATGCGCAGGTTGGAGGGCAGGAATTCCTTGACGTGGTCATCGTCGGAGTAGGAGAACTTGGCACCCAGGTTGGAGGCAAACGCTCCGATGGCAATCTCCTGCTGCTTGTCGATGGTGTTTTGGTAGTAGAGGCCGATGTCGGCAGCCAGTGAGTTGGCTGGATGGGTCGTTGTGTGGCCGCTGCCGTCATTGATGGTGAGACCATTTGTGAGGTCGGAACGCATGAATCGTCCGGTGGCACCAAGGGAGAGGTTCTCGTTGATTTTGAGGGCATAAGTGGCGTCGAAGGCAAACTCGTTGGGGTGTATGACGCTTTTTATGTTTCCTTCGTCATCGGTATGGTCAATCTCGCCCAAGGTGAAATAGGTGAGGCTGGCGGCGGCAGTGCTGCGGTTGTTGATACGGTAGTAGCCACCGAGATACAATAGGTTCATGTCGCCCACGTTGAGGTTGCGCAGCCAGGGGGTGTAGGTGGTGCTGATACCGGCGGCATCCTCGATGAAGGCAAACTTGGCGTTGTTCCAATGGGCGGAGTAGGCATCAGGAGTGGTGGCGGCTCCCACGTCGCCCATGCCGCTCGATATACCGTCGGGTGCTATGAGTAGGATGGGCATACCTGTGGAGATAAAGTTCTTCTCGTCCTGCCCAATCCATGATTGGGCAAAAGTGCTACCGGAAATCAGAACCAGTGTTGTCAGAAAGGTTAGTTTCTTCATTGGGTATATGTGTTTTTTGTTGTTCATTGTACAATGCATTTTGCCGTTGCCTGTCGGTTGACACCATCGGTATCGGTTATCAGCATACGAACCAGGTAGATGCCGGAGTGTACCTCGCTAACATTCCAGCGTACGGGGCCAACCATGTAGCATCCTGTTGATACGGCAGGGGTTTCCCTGTGTATCAGTTGGCCACGAGTGTTGTAGATCTGCAACTCGGCAGAGGAGATGCGGTCTGGGCTGTTTGTTCTGAGCGTGATGTCCGAGTAGGTGGAGGCAGGATTGGGGAAGCACTGAAGGTCAGAGAAGGACAGCGTGTCGCTGCCGCGAACAATGAATTCCACTGAAGCAGTGGATGAAAGTCCGAAGATGTTCCATGCCTTCAATTCCAGCGTGTGCCGCCCGGGAACTATTCCTTGGAGGGTGTAGGATACCTTTCCATAACGGTTGTCCAATAAATCGGGCTCATACATATTGTTCAGGACAATCACGCTATGGGGATTTCCGTCCAGTGTTGCTGTAATATCGTGTCCAAGTCCCGCACCCACATTGATACCCGAAGTGTCGTACAGGATACCCAGTATGGTGGGGTTCTCCCCGGTGAGGTTCCCATTGCGGAAGTTCGTGTCCCCAATGAAAAGTTGCACTACCGGCGGCGCAACCTGTTCGGCATCCCCGCTCATGCCTCCAAACATCAGTCGGTGATAGCTGCCCGTGGCATCGTCGGTGGCTGATGTGGCATAATGGCTTAGTTTTACGTAATCGTAACTGTAGGGTACGTCAATGGGGACTGTGAACGAGTACTCAAACTCTCCGCCAACCACCCTGTGTGTGCCTCTGTAAAGTATGTTTTGCTGTTGTACAAATGACACTTCAGTGCCAGGGTTGTCGTTCGCCAAGGTTGAGGTTCTCATTTCCCGGTCGTATACAATGGGATACAACTGCCCGTCGAAGTCGGTCAGCAATCGTCCCAAACTGTCTTGAATCTGTCCCGTAACAGTAACCCTGGAAAGCACGGACGCTTGAATGTCGGTACTGTCCTCCACGGCTTGCCTGTTTATGTGGGTGATGCAGACCCGATTGGAGGGGTGGCTCAATCGCAGGGCAGGGTCGCCCGTGATGCCGATACATGGCGGCGACGGAGTCCTGTTTTTGGCTATCCGAAGAGCGTCGCCTATGGTGTTTCCAGGCTTGAGCGCATTTATGACCACATCGTTGTTGAAACGTTCGATATGGCTGATGGGGCGTGCGGCGCTGATGACAGACACCATGCCTGCGGATGCGAGCAGGCATGCCTCGGCGCCACAGAGGTTCTCGGGATAGTCGTAGTGGCCATAAGAACAGGTGCTTGTAACGAGCAGTGGCAGACGATTGATGTTGGTGTAGGCGGCAATGTCGGATAGTTCGATGTAGCGTTCGGTGCCAATGTACTCGGCGGAGCCGTGGCCGATGTAGTTCAGCAGCAGGCATCCGTAGTTGATGCGCTGGCGGAGGGCATTGTTGAGGTCGGGATAATAGGAGCCAATGGCGCCGGAGGTTTGGGGAAAGGCATCGGCGTAGAGACGCACAGTGTTGAGGTGGGGGTAGGCTTTTTTGATGTTGCGGGCCACCGTTTCGGAGGAGTGTACGAACACGGTGTCGCCCCGCTGGCCGGGGTCGGCGTCGTCGGCAAGCAGCACCACGCTGTTCCTCCAGTCGCCGCTACTTTCGGAATCCAGCAGGTCTCCCCGTGTCATATAGGTCTCCAATTTGTCCACAATCAGCGTGGCTTCCTCAATATTTCGGGCGGGCAGTCGGCCGGTGCTTACTTCCAGGGTTTCGGTGGAGGATCCGCTGCCTTCGTCGGAGAGGTAGCCCAGAATGTCGTCGCTGGCGTAGGAGCGGCCGTTGTCGTCGAAGGAGTAGGGGGTTTCATAGGTAACCAGACTGGGAGTGGGGGAGTCCAGGAGGTTGCGGTTGTCGTAGCTGCCTTTTCCGAAGAGGACAAGGTAGCGGGGAGGGGCTTGGGGGTGGGTGCGTTTCAGCCAGCGGAGCAGCGAGCGGATGGCCATGGGGTCGCGCTGGCCATAGGAGAATTCGTTGAAGACTTGCTGGTCGGTTACCACCAGCGAGGAGAGGCCGTCCAGCACCTCGTGGAGGGTGGCCAGGCGTTGTGCCTGTCCCAGGTATTGGGGAAGGGTTACTATGACCAGGTCAGTGGCTCCCGCTCCGTGCAGGTTCTGGTTGGCGAGGGGTTCTATGGCTTCGGGGGCGAGGTAGTGGGTGCCGTCGAACAGGATGTATTTCCGAGCCTCGGTGGCGCTGTCGCTCCAGTTGTTGCCCGAAGCCATGATGCGTTCGCGGCCCGCACGCGTAACCTCCCACACCTGCGGTTGCCCGCTGCCGCCGGAGCACTGCCAGGCGGCGGTCTGGTGCCTGCCGTCGGGTTCTGTGCGCACGGTCAGCTGGCCGCCGTTGAAGACGATGGGGGCTGTGGCGGTGAGTTCGATGTAGTCCAGGTAGCCTGTGGCGGCGTTGTCCTGGGGTTCATAGGTTACGGTGAAGGTGTAGCTGTCGGCAGCTGTTTGCAGTTCGTCGATGACCGTGGTGTAGACCGTGGTGCGGCCGATGGAGGTGGGTTGGTTGTAGCCGACGGTGCTCACGCGGAAGCTGGCGGCAATCGAGGAGACGCTGGCCAGGGCGTAGCGCACTTTCACGTGCGATGCGCCTTGGGAGGGTAGGGGCAGGGTGAAGGTGCGGGTGCGGGAACTGTGCGAGAAGCGCTCACCCATCCACAGTTGCCCGCTTTGGAAAGGGCTGGAGAGGTCGTTGTGGTGGGTGGCGACGACGGTGTGTGTGGTCAGGGTGGTGTCGGCTTGCAGGGGTGTGGCTGTGGCGATGCGCAGGGGGGCGGGGCAGGATGTGGTGAGGTACCAGGAGGCATGATTGGCGTAAGGGTGGCGGTTCCACGTCCAGCGGCCCAGTGTGTTGTCCCAGGCCCAGCGGTCGGCTCCTTCGGCGTAGAAGAGGAGTTCGTCGCCGTCGTCGAAGCGGTCGTTGGCGTTGTGGTCGAGGATTTGGGTGGCCACCTGGCGGAGGTCGTCGAGTTTGGTGCGGCTGTTCTGCTGGTTCAGTGCGCCGGTGCGGCCACCATAGATGGCGATGCTGTCGCAGGCAGTGCCGCGCAGGTCGGGGAGTTGGGCGGTGGTGAGGCGGTAGATGCCCTCCTGCGTGGCGTCGAGGCGCCACCAGCGACCGGTGGAGAGCACGGAGGCTTCCTGCGCCCGGAGGGCGATGGGTGTCAGCAGTGTTACTATATATAAGAGTGAGCGTCTCACTATGTTTCCGCAGATTATTATGGTCTCATAACGTATCGGTGGCGGATATATTGTGCGCCGTGCATTTTTTTTCCCCGCGCGGCAGGGGTTCCCTAAGTACTCTCTAGGTACTCTCTTAATGAATACATAAACTCTGGCGCGATATGGGACGATATGGTGTCATGGCGCGCCAACGGACTGGTATGGAGTGTGATGTGGTCTTTGGAAGAAAAAAATAATCCTAATTTTGTTGCAGTTTCAAGAATTTTAGTATATTTGCAGCAGTGGAATTAATTCACAAAAAAACACAACAATATGAAAAACAACAATATGTACGGTTTCTTCCGCCTTCTTCCGCTGGCGTTTTTCCTAGCCGCCTCCCTTGTCCCCGTCCGGGCGCAGGTGCAGCAGTACAGCAACGTGCATGCCTATGGCAGCATCGTGCGGCATGTGAACGCCGACCGGCCCACAGGCTTCCTCCTCAACACCTCCGGCAACGTACAGTCGTTCGATCTTCCGGAGAGGATGCTCGTCAACGACTTCGAGATAGACGGGGAGGGCAACGCCTGGTTCTGCGGCGACATGTCGGGCACGCCGGTGGTGGGCATGTTCGGCATCATGGACGTCTTCACCGGCGGCGACCTCCATTACACGCTCTGCACTGCAACTTCCGAGAATTCCGTCGTCCCCTATTCGCTCACGCGGATGGAGGTGGTGCGGCAGGGCACAGCCACCTACGTGGCCGCCGTGGGCGAGGGGACGCCGAATGTGGCCGCGCCGACGGGGAATGTGGCCATCGTGGTGTCGGTGCAATTCATATCTGGAGGGTGGCCGTATGATTTGTCGTATGACAAGGGGGAGTCTGTCTTCTACACCGACATTGTCGTGCTGGACAACAACATTGTCGCCGTGGGCACCGACCGCAGGGGGTATGGCTGCTACGCCAAGGTTTACAACAAGGCAGTGAATTTCCCATATAGTCCCAGGATTCCGGACGACATCATCACCCTGCAGCACACGGACATGCACGAGGGGAAGGTGCTGGCCACCAAGGTCATCGGTAACGATGCCTCCATTGTCCAATACGGGGACAAGCGGTACTCGGTCGCCAACACGCTGGCCAGTTTCACCATGGCGGGCACTGTCTCCGGAGCCCAGACCC
>CACZLT010000015.1 GCA_902782185.1 uncultured Bacteroidota bacterium
TCATAGCTCATAGTTCTTAACTCATAAGTCCCTGTGGGACGATATCGTCCCATATCGCGTCAGAGTTTATGTATTCATTAAGAGAGTACCTAGGGAGTACCTAGAGGGTGCCTGCTGCCCCCCAACACAAAACCGACCCGCCGGCAACAGGTGCGGCAGGTCGGTCTGTCAATCGAGACGGGGCTTACCAGCGGTTGTAGTGTATGCGCGAGGGATCCCACTTGTCCTTGGGCTGGGTGTCGCCGTTGGGGTAGCCGATGGGCACCACGGCGTAGGGCACCACCGAGGCGGGCAGGCCGAGGGATTTCTTCACCGGAGCCATGGTATTGGGGAAGGGGTAGCAGGCCGTCCAGCAGGCACCGAGGCCGTAAGCCTCGACGGCCAGCAGCAGGTTCTCCGTTACGGCACCCATGTCGTCGCGCCAGATGGGATTGGCGGAGGTTACGGCAGGGCCGTCGGGGTTCTCGCGCGGAGGACGCGTAACGGTGGTGTCGGCACAGATAACCACCACAGCGCCACTCTCCATGAACTTCTTCATGTTGAAGTTCCCTTCAAAGACGGTCTCGTACTGGCTTTTGTCGGTCAGCACGATGAAGCTCCACGGGCGGACATCCATGCCGCTGGGGGCGGCCATGGCGGCGCGGAGGATGTTCTCCATCACCTCGGCGGGGATGGTGTCTCCGTTGTAGGAGCGCACGCTCTTGCGGCTCAGGATGTTGTTGATGACCACCTCGGCGGGGTCGGCCTGGGTGGCGGTTTCTTGCTTGGTGCAGCAGGCGGCGAACATCATCGCGGCGGCTGCCAGCATTAGTGTTACTTTTTTCATGTTATTTATATATTAAGTATTTCTCTCTAATCTCCCGGAATCGCTCCAGGCCAGGCTGCCAAGTGGCGCGAATCTCTTCCTCGCCCATGCCTTGTTGGATTTGCTTGCGCAGGTCGCCGTTGCCAGCGAGTTTGTCGAAGAAGTTGTTCTTGAGGAAGAATTTGCCTTTGGGAACACGGCGGTACATCTCCATCAAGTATTTGAGGCTGAAGGCCGCGGGGGCATCTTCTTGGCGCAGGTCAAGAGTGTCTGTCCCATGGGTTACCCACTCGAAAGGGTAGTCGGTGCCTCGGCCTACGCCGCAGTTGGTGCCTTCGAAAAGGCAGAGCGAGGGGTAGAGGGCGATGGCGTGGGCGGTGCGCAGGTTGGGCGAAGGCGGCACGGGCAACTCGTAGCCCACGCTGTCGCGCCGGTAGCCCTGCATGGGAACGACGGTGAGGTCGCATTGTATACCATTTTTCAGCCAATGCTCTCCGTTAATCATCTGTGCGTATTCCCCTATCGTCATGCCGTAGACGACAGGCACGGGGTGCATGCCGACAAAGCTGCGATAGTGGGCGGTGTCGAGCACCGGCCCGTCGACATAGTGGCCGTTGGGGTTGGGACGGTCGAGGACTATCAGCGGTATATTGGCTTCGGCGCAAGCCTCCATCACATAGTGCAGTGTGCTGATATACGTATAAAAGCGGCATCCCACATCCTGCAGGTCGAAGAGAACCACATCGATGTCTTTCATCTGCTCCAGCGTGGGCTTCTTGTTCTTGCCGTATAATGATATGATGGGAAGTCCTGTTTCGGGGTCTGTGCTGTTATCAATGTGTGCACCCGCTGCGGCGGTGCCACGGAAGCCGTGCTCGGGGCAGAAAATCTTTACAACATTGACCTCTGCCGATAGCAAGGTGTCGACCAAGTGTGTGCTTCCAACGATTGAAGTATGATTTCCAACCACGGCGATATTGGGGCCAGGGAAGACAGCATCTTCCATAAGGAAGAGCATTTCGGCACCTGTCCGTAGGGGCGTACCCCCGTGTACGCCCATTGTTGGAGAGGTTTGTGCATTTGCGCATCCAACCAACAAGAGCACCAACAACATCAACACCGTAGGGGCGTACCCCCGTGTACGCCCTTGGGTATTGTCATACCCCCGCATACGCCCTTGGGTATCATCGGGCGTACGCGGGGGTACGCCCCTACGGGTCCAGCGCTGAGGGTTTTCCTGAATATATCTCACCGTATTCTCAAATTCCCTCTGTTCCCGTATCACACGGTCGTAATAGTTGCGCTGCCAAAAAGTTTTACTAAACGGTTGCCATCCCTGCTCCTTCACCCCATGTATATAACGGTTTGTCGTAATGCTCTTGAACCAACGCATGATATCAGGCAAGTAGAAACCTCCACCATTAAACAACATGAAATGAACATGGTTAGGCATAATCATTACACTTGTAATCTCCGTTCCCTCGTATTGTATGGGAATCTGCTGCAACGTTTCATACACCATCTGCCCGGCAGCATTGGTTCTCATCTCGCCACCATCTACCTCTCCGAGCAGGTGCAACCTGTCATGTACATTTACAGTTACATAATAATATCGCGGTGAAGAGTAGTCAAAATTCTTCCATCGGATATTTTTCCTTTGATGTATGGCTGGGGTGATGGTTTCCATTTTATTTATGGGAATAATGCATCCAGAAAAACGTCTCCTTGCGATTCCTTGGGCGTACACGGGAGTACGCCCCTACGAGGCACCCGTGTGCCCGAAGCCGCCGGCGCCGCGCTCGGTGTCGGTGAGTTCCTCGACCCGGATGACTTCGGCCTGCTCGTGGCGGGCGATGACCATCTGGGCGATGCGCTCGCCGTCGCCTATGACGAAGTCCTCCTCGGAGAGGTTAATCAGTATCACGCATATCTCGCCGCGGTAGTCGGCGTCGATGGTGCCGGGCGAGTTGAGTACAGTGATGCCCTTTTTCAGCGCCAAGCCGCTGCGAGGCCGCACCTGAGCCTCATAGCCCGCCGGCAGCTCCATGAAGAGTCCTGTCTTCACAAGGCCGCGCTCCATAGGTTTCAACGTGATCGGCCCTTCCGGCAGAAAAGCCCGGAGATCCATCCCCGCCGACTGCGAAGTCTCGTATTTCGGCAGCGGGTGGCGGCTGGTATTGACAATCTTTACTTGCATGTTTTCTTCTTTAGTTCAAATTGCAAAAATACGCATTTTCTGCGATATGAGGAAAATATTTTTTGCCGGATGGATTATTATTCGTAATTTTGCAGTCGCTTTCGAGAGCGAAAGTGTAAGCAAGAAAAGCATTGCAATATGGTCCTTTGATAGAAATTCGCCAAGTTTCACGAGGAGGGATTGAGCATTATATGCTTTCGCTTGATTGTGTATGCTATACCATTAGCATATCTCTCAGGCGTGAGATATGTTCCATAAGACCCCGTTTCCTCAAAGGTGTTTGGCGATACCTCTATCAAGACGGACATGAGCACATAACCTCATGCCTTTTCTTATTTGTATTAGGGATTAACATTCCGTTGGAGGGTCGGAACAATAATGTTGCACCCGGCACGTATCAGGGTAGGGAATATGGCAAAAAAGAAAACTACCAACAAACAAGTAAATGCCAACACTTGGAATGCTTTTCAATCGTTCACTTCCGAAGAATTTGCAGAGCATTTCAGGGACCAATTGGTCGAAGGCTATTGTGTACCACTTGACGGAAAACTGTTCCGAATTTTAGTTGCTGACGAAATAGCGGGCACACAAAGAGGTTTTTTTCTCAAATTGATGTATGAATGGGGAAAAGACGAAACAGTTGATATAAGGGATGAAGCACTCTATCCAGATGTGTCGAAAGTGTTCAAGAACTATCTTCCCCAATCATGGGTTAATCGTGGAAGGACACGTCATTGTTATAAATACATTATGTTTGGTCATGGATTGGCAAACAAACATCTTGCACTATCACTAATGCATGGTATTATTGCAAGTATCGCTAAATAATAATGGAGGACAATTCAAATGAAACGCATATTATTATTTGTAGCATTTTTTGCCGCCATAGTATTTAGTGCTCACGCCTATGATTTCTCGGCAGTTGCTCCGAGTGGACAAACATTATACTACAATATTGTAAATGGGAATGCCGAAGTGGTATGTCCTGGTACAATATGGTACAATCCGTATGGTGGCTATACAGAGCCAACAGGCTCGTTGGTCATTCCAAGTAGTGTTACTTACGGGGGACAAACGTATTCCGTTACATCCATTGGGACATCGGCATTTTGCGAATGTGATGGACTTATCAATGTAACGATACCAGAAGGCGTGACCCACATAGGCGATGCAGCTTTTTTATTCTGTACAGGATTAACGTCACCTCTAATTATTCCAAACACAGTCACCACAATTGAGACAAACGCGTTTAATGGTTGCTCCAGTTTGACATCAGTTAGGCTTGGAAGCGGAATTGTTACAATGGGGAATGAGATTTTTAGAAATTGTATTTCATTGACAGCACTGTATTGTTTATCACAATATCCTCCAAGCATCGGAAACTATGTTTTTGATGGTGTTAATAGTAATTTCAATATTTATGTCCCTTGCGAATCCTATCAAAATTATCTTAATAATTGGGGTAATTATGGGACAATCCATTGCACATTCCAGTTCAATCTGATAGTTAGTTCCAACGACAGTACATGGGGTACTGGCAGTTATGTTGGGTTATCTGACTCCATCGCAGAAATAACCGCCACACCCAGCTATGGCTATCATTTCGATCATTGGAGTTTTGGAAGCACGGCGAACCCCGATACAATCATGCTGACAGGTGATGCAACGATTACTGCCATCTTTGCCAAGAACCAGTATTCGGTGACAGGTAGCACCAACGACAGCACAAAAGGATTGGTGTCTGGCAGTGCCACTGTTGATTATCTCGACACGGTCACACTGACGGCTACGGCCAACCACGGCTATCAGTTCGTTCGTTGGAATGACTACAGCACAGAGAATCCTCGTCGAATTGCCGCTACCGCCAATATCACCAAAACTGCCATCTTTGGCTTTAACCAGTATAACATTACCGTGCAAGCAGACACTTCCATACACGGTTCATGCAATGGTGGCGGCAGCTACAACTACCTTTCGGAGCGCACTATCCGTGCCAATGCCAACTACGGCTACCATTTCACGCAATGGAACGATGGCGACACCAATAATCCGCGTGTCATCACGCTGACGCAGGATACTGCTTTTATTGCTATGTTTGCGAAGAACCAATACACATTAACAGTCTCTTCCAATGATACCACATTAGGTAGTGTTTTTGGTAGTGGCACCTATGAGTATCTTGACACAATTGCCATTTCGGCTACAGCTATTGAGCATTACCATTTTGTTCGATGGGACGACGGAAACACTCTTAATCCACGCAATATTATAATGACCAGCGACATCAGCCGCTCGGCCATCTTCGCCATCGACACGCACTCCGTCACATTGCAGGCTGCAAACATCACTCATGGGACTTGTAGCGGCAACGGACAATATCAATATGGCACGGCAGCGACAGTGGAGGCATTACCATACAGCGGATACCAGTTCTCGCATTGGAGCGACGGCTCGACATACAACCCCTACACCTTTGCCGTTGTCAACGATATCCAACTGACAGCACACTTCTATGCAGTCGGCACACCCTATCAGGACACGCTGTATTTGGACACACTAACAATCCACGATACCATTTATACAAGTGTGTATCTTCATGACACAACCTTTGTACCTGTGCATGATACAACTATCGTTTACAGCATCGATACGCTTTTGGTATATGATACAATAATTGTGTACGACACCATCTATATCCACGATACCATCATTGTCGGGGTAGATGAAGTGGATATGATAAACGCCAAGATATACACAAGCAAAGGACAGATAGTTGTAGACGGCGCAGAAGTCAACACCGTATGGCTGTATGATGTCAACGGACGAATATTAGCCACCAAGCAAGACGAGTATTCGCCATTGCATTTCAACGTCCCTGCATCAGGTGCATATCTCGTCAAGATTGGCAACCATCCCGCCCAGAAGGTTGTGGTGATTAGGTAGCACTCCGTTGAGGTAATCATCATACAAAAGCAGGCTCATGAGATTGCAACCATGAGCCTGCTTTTTTGATAGTGCTTTAGCGTTTATTTTTTCGTCAGCACCTCGTCGATCATGCCGTAGGCGAGGGCTTCCTGGGCGGTGAACCAGTGGTCGCGGTCGGAGTCTTTCTCGACCTGCTCGAAGGGCTGGCCGCTGTGGAGAGAGATGATCTCGTAAAGCTCCTTCTTGAGTTTGAGGATCTCGCGGACGGTGATTTCCATGTCGGTGGCCTGTCCGTCGGCGCCGCCCATAGGCTGGTGGATCATGACGCGCGAGTGGGGCAGGGCCGAGCGGCGACCTTTCTCGCCGGCGCAGAGGAGGACGGAGGCCATGGAGGCGGCCAGGCCGGTGCAGATGGTGGCCACCTTGGGTTGGATGAACTGCATGGTGTCGTAGATGCCGAGGCCGGCGTAGACGGAGCCACCGGGCGAGTTGAGATAGATGGTGATCTCGCGTTCTGGATCCATGTTCTCGAGGAAGAGGAGCTGGGCCTGGATGACGTTGGCGGTGTAGTCGTCGATGGCGGTGCCGAGGAAGATGATGCGATCCATCATCAGGCGACTGAAGACGTCCATCTGTGCTACGTTGAGTTGGCGTTCCTCGACGATGTAGGGCGTGAGGGAGGCGTTGATGGCCGAGGTGTACTTGGCGTAGGTGGTGCTGCTGATGCCACGGTGGCGGGTGGCGTATTTCTCGAATTCTGTCATATTGTTGTTGATATGTTGATACGTTGATATGTTATTGTTTTTTCAACAGTTCTGGTCGGCGTTCCTTGGTGCGGGCGATGGCCTGTTCCATGCGCCACTGCTCTATCTTGGCGTGGTTGCCGCTGAGGAGGACGTCGGGCACGTGCCAGCTGCGGAACTCAGGCGGGCGGGTGTATTCGGGCGGGGCCACGAGGCCGTCCTGGAACGAGTCGGCCAGGGCCGACTGCTCGTCGCCGATGACTCCGGGGACAAGGCGTATGACGGCGTCGGCGATGACAGCGGCCGCCAATTCGCCACCCGAGAGGACGTAGTCTCCGATGGAGATTTCGCGAGTGATGAAATGCTCGCGGATGCGCTCATCGACCCCCTTGTAGTGGCCACAGAGCACCATGAGGCTCTGCTTGAGCGAGAGTTGGTTGGCCAGGGGCTGGGAGAGCATCTCGCCGTCGGGGGCGGTGTAGATGATGTCGTCGTAGGTGCGTTCGGCCTGCAGTTTTTCGATGCAGTTGGCGATGGGCTCGACACACATGACCATGCCTGCGGCGCCGCCGTAGGGGTAGTCGTCGACGGAGCCATACTTGGTGAGCGAGTAGTTGTGCAGGTCGTGGAAATGCACCTCGACAAGCCCCCTCTTCTGGGCGCGTTTGAGGATGCTTTCCTCGAAGAACATGGTCATCATGTTCGGGAAGAGGGTGAGGATGTCGAGTCTCATTTCACCTTGAGTTTTTGGCCTTCGCGGATGGTTTTGTTCTGGTTGATGCCGTTGAGGGAGCAGAGTTCTTTGAGGGACATGCCGTGGCGCTGGGCGATCTTGCCGAGGGTGTCGCCGCGGCGGACGGTGTAGGTCTTGGTGGCGGCAGAGGAGCCGGAAGAACTGGTTTTACTGGTTGAGCCAGTGCTGCCAGAGGTACTGGCTTTGGTGGATGTGGAGGTGCCGCTGACACGGAGGCGGTCGCCGGGGTGGAGCACCTTGTTCTGGCTGATGCCGTTGAGCTGGCAGATGCGTTTGACGGTGGTGCCGTGGCGGCGGGCAATCTTCTCAAGCGTGTCGCCGCGGCGGACACGGTACCATCCGTTGGAGCTGCCGCCCGAGCCGGAGGTGCGGCTGGCTGGGGCACCGACCTTTCGGAAGGAGGCGGGGGTGAGGGTGAGGTGGTCGGAGATGAGGTCGTGCGTGGCGCAGTCGATGACGTGCTCGGGGTTGATGGCGTTGCCCTGGTAGCGTATCTCGAAATGGAGGTGGGAGCCGTAGGAACGGCCGGTATTGCCGCAGAGGCCGATGACGTCGCCAGCCTTGACTTGCTGGCCGGGCTGGACATAGCGCTTGGACATGTGGGCATAGTAGGTCTCAAGGCCATTGTTATGGTGGATGATGACCAGGTGTCCGTAGGTGCGGTTGTACTTGGAGATGCGTACAGTTCCGTTGAAAGCGGCGTAGATGGGGTCGCCGGTAGGCTGGGCCAGGTCGAGGCCGTAGTGGAAGCGGCGTCGGCGAGGGCCAAAGTGCGACGAGGGGCGGGCCGAGATGGGGGTGGGCCAGTGGAAGTACTCGCCGTTGGCTTCATCGCGGAGGCAGATGAAGACGGACTGCTCCATATGGCGGATGTCGAGACGGGGGAGGTGGATGATGGAGGTGTCGAAGCCCTCGACGAGGATGTCGTCCTCGCTGTCGACACCGTCGTCGCTCAAACTATAGTTGCCGGGGAGACCCTCCTCGTCGCCTATGTCCTCCTCGTCATCCTCGAAGATGAAAGGGGCGGAGTAGAGGTAGTGCTCGGTTTCCCTGTCATTACGGTGGTCAATGACCACGCCCTTGAACTCCTCTTCCTCGTATATGACGTCTAGTTTATTGACTTTTATCTCGGACTTGTCGGTCTTCTTTTGGGGGTCGTTGGACTGTGCGAGGAGGGAGGCCGAAGGAGCCAGGAGCAACAGTGTCAGTATGATGCGTGATATATGTCTCATTGTCAAATGGTCGGTGTGCGTAAAAAAAGCGCTGCAAAAGTACGAAAAAAGTTGGATACGGGGGCATAATATTATCTTAAAAAATGCAAAATGGGATGCACACGGGGTGTGGCGGGCAGGGGATCCCTAGGTACTCTCTAGGTACTCTCTTAATGAATACATAAACTCTGGCGCGATATGGCGCGATATGGGACAGTTGGGTCTCAATGGGTGTTTATGATGCGGCATGAGCCACGGTAGCGTCGGGCGTAGTAGTCCTCGGTCGAGTGGGAGATGCGGATGCCTCCGCCGACGGCGGCATGGATGAAGCGGAAGGTGGCGCTGTCGGCCTCGACGACGATGCCGACGTGTCCGATGGGTCCCTGTATGGCACGGCCGGAGAAGAAGACCAGGTCGCCCGGGCACCAGCAGCCTTTTTCCACCGGGGTGCCGACGGGGTGCTGTGCTGCGGAGGAGTGCGGGAGGTCGATGCTGAAGCGGCCGAAGACGTAGCGCGTGAAGCCTGCGCAGTCGAAGCCTTTGGGGGAGGAGCCTGCCCAGCGGTAGGGGGTGCCGAGGTGGCGGCGGGCTTCGGCGAGCAGGGTGTCTGGGTGGACGTCGGCGTGCTGTGCCCGCAGCGGGAGGGCGAGAAGGAGAAGCAGGAGCAGGACGGGGTGTTTCATGGGCGGGCTTGGTAGTCGAAGATGATGCGCCCTTCGGCCATGTGAGCCTTCACGCCGTAGACGAGACGTATGTTCTCTGGCGTGAGCCCTCCGGCGACAGGGCCGTGGTAGAGCAGGCCGCCTTGGTGGAGCAGCAGCAGGTCGTCGCAGAACTGGAGAGCGAGGTTAAGGTCGTGGATGACGATGAGGACGGTCTTGTCGGTGGCCTGGCGGAGGAGTCGCATGATTTCAAGCTGGTGTGCGATGTCGAGGTTCGAGACCGGCTCGTCGAGCAGCAGCACCGGCGTCTCCTGTGCCAGGGCGCGGGCGATCATGACGCGCTGCAACTCGCCGCCGCTCATCTGTGCGGGGGTGGAAAGACGCAGATGCCAGGTGCCGGTCTGGCGCATACAGCGTTCGACGATGTCCCAGTCGGCCTGGCTCTCGTTCTGGAGGCGGTGTTGGTAGGGGTTTCGCCCCATGAGGACGGTCTCGAAGGCCGAGAACTCGAAGTCGGTCTGCGGATGCTGGCGGACGAAGGCCAATTTTTGTGCCAACTGTCGGGCCGGGTAGTCGGCGACGGGCCGTCCGTCGATGAGTGCCTCTCCGCCGTCGGGTTCCAGCAGTCCGCCGATGCAGCGCAGCAGGGTGGTCTTGCCACAGCCGTTGGGCCCCATCACGGCGGTGATGCGGTCGGGGGCGACGTCGGCGCTGATGCCGCCGAGGATGCGGCGGTCGGCGAAGGAGACCTGTATGTTGCGGAGGGTGAGCATTTTCTTGCTAGCAGGAGCGTTTGTGCTTGTATAGGAGGTAGATGAAGAGCGGCGCGCCGACCATCGAGGTGAGGCTGCCGACGGGCAGTTCGCTGGGTCGCAGGAGGGTGCGGGCCAGGGTGTCGCAGACCAGCACGAACAGGGCACCGCAGAGCATGGAGTAGGGTACCACCCTGCGGTTGTCCGGCCCTGCCACAAGGCGCACGGCGTGGGGCACGATGAGGCCCACGAAGCCGACGACGCCGCACGAACTGACGGCGAAGGCGACCATCAGGGTGGTGGCCAAGAGCAGCACGCGCTTGACCTTCTCCACCTCACAGCCCATGCTCTTGGCGGCCTCGCTGCCTGCCAGCAGCAGGTTGAGGTCGCGGCCGTACCACAGCACCACGCCGATGCCCAGCACGGCCACCGGCGCCATCATCCATACGTCCATCCAACCCGACGATCCGAACGAGCCCATGGTCCAGAAGATGATGGCATCCATCTTCTCCTGGTTGAGCACCATGAGGAACGAGATGAGGGCGGAGATGAGCAGCGTGAGGCACACGCCGGTGAGGAGCAGGGTGGTGGTGTGCATGCGGTTGCCGATGGAGGCGATGCGGTAGATGAGCAGCACGGTGAGCAGCGCGGCCACCAACGCCATGCCGCCCACACCCCAGAGGAATGTCTCGAGCCCCAGCAGGATGGCTGCGGCGGCACCCAGCGAGGCGCCGCTGCTGACGCCCAGCACGTAGGGGTCGGTCAGGGGGTTGCGGAAGATGCTCTGGTAGGCAGCGCCGCACACCGAGAGCACGGCTCCAACCAGCACACTCATGATGACGCGCGGCAGGCGCAGCTGGAGGAAGATGGGCGAGTGCCAGAGGTCGCTCCAGCCGAAGTCGACGGCTCCGAAGAGGCAGCTGGCGGCCATGGCGGCCAGCAGCAGCAACGTGAGGGCGGCGACGACCCAGGGGTTTGCGCTATGTCGTGCAGTGGATTTCAATCCAGAAGGTCTTTCATGGTGTAGTTGCCCTTCTTGCCGAGCAAGAACTCTGCGGCCAGCAGCGCGCCGAGCGCCAGTCCCTGGCGCGAGTGGGCCTCGTGGGTCAGCGTGAGGGTGTCCACCTCGCTGCGGTAGCTGACGGTGTGGGTGCCGGGTACCTCGCCCTCACGGAAACTCTCGATGGGGATGCTTTCCAGCGGGCGGTCGCCACATTCGGCAATCTGCGCGGCCAGGGTGAGGGCGGTGCCGCTGGGGGCATCGAGCTTGTGGATGTGATGGGTCTCGGCGATGTCGACAGTGTAGTCTTCGCGACCGCACATCAGTTCGGCCAGCCGCTCGTTGAGGCGGAACATGATGTTCATGCCGAGGCTGAAGTTGGAGGCGGTGAAGAGCGAGTGTCCCTCGACGAGGCAGCGCGCTATCACGGCGCCCTGTTCGGCTTCCCAGCCGGTGGTGCCGCTGACCACGGGAAGGCCGATGTCGAAACACCGGCCTATGTTCCCCGCCGCGGTGGAGGGGAGGGAGAATTCGATGGCCATGTCGGCGCGGCGCAGGTCGGCCTCTTTGGAGACCCACTCGCCGGTGTTGTCAATGGTGCAGACCACGGTGTGTCCACGACCCGGGGCAAGAACCTCGATGGCATGGCCCATGCGGCCGTATCCTATCAGAGCGATCCTCATCGACTATTGCTGGGTCAGTGAGCCGTAAAAAGTCCAGAAGGTGTCCAGCGCGCTGACGTTGGTTAGGGCGAAATAGCCCATGATGGTCATCGTTTTCACCTTGTAGGGATTGCCCTCCTCGTCCTGGTGGGTGGCGCTGTTCATGCTCGTGATCACGATGCGCACCGATTCGGTGTAGTCGTCCGGAATGTGCCGCTGTCCGGTGATGATATTCTCGTCAAGCATCCAGGAAAAGCCCCTTCCGTAGGCGCTGAACCTCATGCTGTCGCGGAACGTCAGGTGGGTTCCGGCGAAGTTGCCCGACAACAGGGAGTCAAACTGCCAGGTACCCGTCAGTTCCAACACGGTGGGCTTGAGATTGCCGGTGGCGCTGACGCTCTCCGGCTCGCTACAGGCCGTCGCCAGCAGCAGGTGGCCGCCCAAAAGCCCCAGCAGCAGCATCCTAATGTACCTATTCTTCATGGTCATAATGTTTTATATTTCTTCCTTTTTTCCACATTCCCGCCCACTTTCCGGGTCGGTGAAATGAGTTGCAAAAATACTCACTTTTTCCGTACCGGCAAAATTTTTTTGGCCAGGCGGCAGAAAATTTGTAATTTTGCAGCACGAAACGACTACACGATGAGTTGGGTAACACTCATATTGGCAGGGGTTTGCGAGGTGGGGTTCGCGTTCTGCCTCGGCAAGGCCAAAGGACTGGCCGGCGTGCCTTGGTGGGAGTGGATGGGTGCCTTCGCGATCTTCTATGTCCTCAGTGCCGTGCTGTTGGCCAAGGCCACCGAGAGCATTCCCATCGGAACTGCCTATCCCGTGTGGACCGGCATAGGCGCACTGGGCTCCGTGCTTGTCGGTATCTTCATCTTCCACGAGCCCGCCACCTTCTGGCGCCTCTTCTTCATCACCACCCTCACCGCCTCCATCATCGGGCTGAAAGTAGTATCATAAAAACATAAAACGTTGTGAAGATAAAGTATCTGAAAGCAAAACACTGGCTGCTGATGTCATTGGGCAGCCTGCTGGGTATCACCATTGGATGTGAGGAGAAATACATGTATGGATGCCCCGAGATGCCTTACAATGACACCGTTGTCTCAACAGTCTCTCCGGAAGCACAATATATTGCCGAGGACGACGTTATCGAGAAAATATGATTTCAGTCAGGGAGTCTCCCACGTGCGTGCCCGCTGAAGCTTTAATAACAATCTAAAAAATCAACAAAAATGGAAAAGAAAGACCTCCTGAAAGAAACCGTCAAGCACATTGACATCAAGAAGTACGACAGCACCGAGCTTATCGACGCCATGCGCCACATGAGCTTCACCAGCCGAGACACCGCCCGCGCTGCCGACATCCTCTGCCAGATGCTGGCCGAGAAGGACTGCACCAACATCCTCACCCTGGCCGGCTCCACCTCCGCCGCCGGATGCATGCAGGTGTACGTCGACATGGTGCGCAACAAGATGATTGATGCCGTGGTGGCCACCGGCGCCAGCATCATCGACATGGACCTCTTCGAGGCGCTGGGCTACAAGCACTACATCGGCACCAAGGAGAACGTCATCCCCGACACCACCCTCCGCGAGCTTTACATCGACCGCATCTACGACACCTTCATCGACGAGGAGGACCGACCTGCTCGAACCCCGCCCCTACAGCAGCCGTGAGTTTATCTATGAACTCGGCAAATGGCTCGCCGATGGCCACAGCGTGAAGAAAGACAGCCTCATCCAGACCTGCTACGAGTGCGGCGTACCCATCTTCGTCCCCGCTTTCAGCGACAGCAGCGCCGGTTTCGGCATCGGCAAGCACCAGTGGCTGCGCAAAAAGGAAGGCAAACCCTACGTCAGCATCGACAGCGTGGCCGACTTCCTGGAGCTCACCGAAATCAAGATGAACAGCCCCGAGAGCGGCCTCTTCATGGTCGGCGGCGGCACTCCCAAGAATTTTGCCCAGGACACCGTGGTCTGCGCCGAAATCCTCGGCGTTGAGGTACCCATGCACAAATACGCCATCCAGATCACCGTGGCCGACGTGCGCGACGGTGCCTGCTCCTCCAGCACCCTGCTCGAGGCCGGCAGCTGGGGCAAGGTGAGCGAGGAACTGCAGCAGATGGTCTACGCCGAAGGCACCACCGTCATCCCCGCCATCGCCTCCTATGCCTACCACAACGGTGCCTGGAAAGAGCGCGAGTACAAGAACTGGCAGAAGCTCTTCCAGAAATAATCTACAAAATATTGGTTGCGCCTGCGGAGTGCCACTCCGCAGGCGTTTTTTTACCCTGTAAGATTTTGCCCCCCTTTTGCGTCTACTATGTGTAACAAAAATGTAAAAGGATGAAAAAACTGACAATTCTGTTGTTTGCTGCCGTGTTGTTTTCGGGCTGCATGATGGAACAGCCCACGGTGAAGAACTACCGTAGGGTGCTCGCCATGGACAACCTTACACCCGTCACGGTAGAGAACCTGCGACAGATAATCGCCGCCGACACCACGCACTACAAGGTGGTGGTGCTGACCAGTTCGTGCTGCGGCCCGTGCATGCTGGCCATGCGCGACGTATACCCAAGGAAGATGGCCGAGAGCGACAGCAACCAGGTGCGCTGGTACTTTGTGGAGGAGAGTTACAGCACAGCACAGTACATGGACAAGGTGTTCCGCAGGCACCACATCACTTCGCCGCGCTACTGGATTAACGACACCCTTCCACAGTACCGCCCGCTGATGATGAAAAACATGTGGCAGGTGGTGTGGAACGTCATATTTCACTATGGCGAGGGTTTTGAGGAGTTAGGTTTCGCTGTGGCCGACAACTATCTAAACAATGTTGTGAATGCTATCGTCCCGCAGCAGCATTTCATCACCGGTCCCAACGGTACTCCCACCACTGTGATGCTCGACCCGCAAGGGCGCATAAAATGCACCTATGTCATCCATAGCGACGGCACTACTACGTTCGAGCCTACCGACATACGCAACATCACCGTCCCCGTAACCGACCTTGACTACACCCATATCGACACCCTCTCCTATGCCCCACAAGTCTGCACTCCAGACGGGAAATGCAACTGAAATACAGATGGATATAGTGAGGCTTTCCCAGAATCCGCACAGTGGGTGCGGATTTTTTCTCACCCCCCTTGTAGTTTATCGTGTTTTTTTTGCGTTTATCTATATGGTAAACATTTAAACATTTAAAATTTATATTATGAAAAAAGTATGCATCCTTCTCATGACCTTGTTTGCGACGGTGGCAGCCGTGGCACAGCAAGCCAGAACCATTCCTTACTTGGAGAGCTTTGAGAACGGCCTCGGCGATTGGCGTGCCGTCGAAGGTAACGGCGACAACTACAACTGGCGTGTCACCGATTTCTCTTCCATCCCTCCCATCTTCGCCTCTCTGGGGTATTTCGCCCATGACGGCAACTCGGTTCTCTATTCCGAGTCTGTCTACGACTCGGTACCCCTTCATCCGTCGAACTGGGTGGTCAGCCCCATCATCGAGCTGCCTGCCGCGATTTCCGATTCGGTCAAATTCTCATGGTGGGTGAAGGAGTTCGCGGCTGGCACCAGCGACCGCTATGAGGTGCGTATCGCCGAAGTCTACGACACGGTGATCGACACACTGCACTTCTCCGATGTGCTTTTCGACGAGACGGTCAGCAACACAACCTACCAGCAACGCTCGGTGAGCCTGTCGGCCTATGCCGGACGATGGGTGCGCCTGGCCTTCCACCACTACGCCTCGCAGGGTTCTTCGCTGCAGATAGACTATGTCTCGATTGGCAACGACAGCCTGCCGTTGGTCAGAATCGAAGGCCCCCTTGTGGTGGATGCCGGCGACACGACGACCTACATCGCACAGATACTCGGTGGCTCCTCCAATGGCCTGTCCTTCGCCTGGGTATGCGACAGCGCTGACTACATCGAAGATATGTTCTACGACACCACCCGCATCATGTGGAGCCACAGCGGGGTATTCCGCCTCGGCGTGGCCTTCACGAATGTGTATGGTGGCGACACCGCATGGATGAATGTTACGGTGAGCAACTGCGGCCCTTTCGACACCCTTCCCTTCGTAGAGAATTTCGATACGCTGAGCGCCTCGCGTACCTGCTGGAAGATGATTGACGGCGATGGAAACGGTACTGCCTGGACTATGGAGGATGAGTGGGCCGAGTCCAACTCCGTCACCTTCTTTGGCCTGCTGCCCATGTCTGACAACTGGCTGATTTCCCCTCCCATTACCCTCGACGGTAGCAGCAGCCAACTTCTGTGGCAGGTGCGTCCTGCCAGCACCCTGCGTCCGGAAGAACACTACACCGTGTATATCGGCACCGGTATCAACCCCTACGATATATCCAGCTACACGCCCATCTTCAACGAAACGCTCACCGCCGACAGCAACTGGCAGCATCGCTACCTCTCGCTGGCCGACTATAGCAACGAAACTATCCGCGTGGCATTCCGCCACCACCTGACCGATGACCAGGAAGCCCTGCAGATTGGCTCCGTCACCATCGAGCATGCCGGTGCCCCCATCGTGAACTTGCATGCCCCCAGCCGCGCTATCGTCGGCGACAGCATACGCTTCCGCCTCGACACCTTCAGTGTCTCGCCCATCAGCAACATCACCTGGAGGGTGCAGATGGACTCTTTGGGAACTTACGCCACCACCTCGACTCTCGACCCGTTTGCCTTTGTGTGGAACGACTATACCAGCGAAGGCTACTACTGGGTGTATGTGGACGTAACCAACGACGAGGGTACCGCCACCGATTCGGCACTCGTCTACCTGCATATCTGCGAGGTTATCGACAGTCTGCCCTACTATCACACCTTCGGAGTTGACGAGGACTGCTGGCGCATTGGCGAGGGATGGGATGTGAACGACTTCATCTCCATCGGTGGGGCCAATGTACCTGCTGCCGTCAGTTTCTCGCACGATGAGTTTGGCCACAACCTGCACCCCTACAACCGCCTTGCCACCCCCTATATCCATATTCCCGACAGTAGCTACGAACTGCGCTTCGCGGCCACCGAAGCCTTCTCCCCCTATTACGAATACGCCTACGACCAGTACAGCGTCATCGCCCGTGCTGACGGCGATACCGACACCCTGCTGCACAGCGCGGTGGGTTCCAACGACCTGCAGCGGCATCGCATATACCTTGGTGCCTACGCCGGCCGCAATGTGCAGTTTGAGTTCCTTCACAAAGACTCGCCCGCTGGCTATGCCATACAGTTGGCCGGGGTTGAGGTGGCGGCCGTCAGCCAGCCGCAGGTGTCTATCCTGGCACCCGCCCGCGGACTGGTAGGCGAGACTGTCTCCATTGGCTCCAACGTACTCACCAGCGAAACCCTTTCCTACCAGTGGTCGCTGCCCGGCGCCACGGTCGACACCCTTACCGCGCCCTCCCTCAACGCACAATGGGATGCTGTCGGTACCTACACCATCGTCCTCACCGTCAATTCCCCCCTCTTCGGTCTCTTCAGCGACACCGCACAGATTGTCATCACCGAATGCACTGGCATCGACACGCTGCCCTACACGGAGCATTTCGACGTCGATCTGGCCTGTTGGCAGTCCTACGACCTTGACGGCGACGGCTACGGATGGGAGATGGCCGTCAGCAACGATCCCGTGGACCGCATATTCGGCGCCGCCATGGCCTATGGCTCTCAGGAAAACGGGAACGCCCTTGTGTCGTGGTCCACACGTCCGATGAGCAACCTGCTCTCCTTCGCGTTGAGCGGAAACGGCACCGCCCTTGCGGCCGACAACCTGCTGCTCTCGCCTGCCGTATCCCTTCCCGACAGCGGCGACTGGTATTTCTCCTTCCAGGCCGCCAGTGCCGCCACACGCTTCTTCGAATCGGTCGATGACATGTACGACTCATTAGAAGTACTCCTGACCACCGTCTCCCCTGCCGGCCAGCCCAATATGTCCGACTTCACGGTGCTGCTGCCCATGCAGGCTGTAACACACAACGGCTATGGCGAATACACCTTCGACCTCGGGGAATACCTCGGCCAGACCATCTACATCGCTTTGCACCACCGCTCAAGCGGCAAGTTGGGTCTGCTGATTGACGAAGTGAAGATAAATGTTACCGAGCCTGATATGTACACTGTTACCGTGAACAGTGCCAACCCCGCTATGGGTACCGTCGAGGGCGGTGGCCAGGTGGCCGACGGAGCAAGTGTTACCATTAGCGCCTATGGCAACCCCGGCTATCACTTTGTGCGCTGGAACGACGGCAACACCGATAGCGTCCGCGTGGTCGTCGTCCATGCCGACATCACCTATACCGCCTATTTCGAGGCCAATGTCGGAGTGGCCGATATAACGGAAACACCCGTTGTCATTCGTCCGATAGAAAAATGCATTCTAGTTGAGGGCAATGTGAACGAGTGGCCGGTGAAAGTGTTCGACGTCGCCGGACGACTGGTCAGCCAGCAGCGCACCGTGGACAGCCGCCACCCTGTGGCACACTCCGGAGTCTACCTTGTGCAAGTCGGCCAGCAGCATGTGCGAAAAGTGTTCGTCCGCTAATTGCCACAAACCGCATAGTACAAAGCCGGGGCATCCGCCTCCGGCTTTTTGTTTTGTAGATGAGGCAATAAACAGGAACACACCTCGTTACCCATCCATAATTCAAGCTAATATGATACAGACAGGAATCAAAGGCCGTCGGGAACAGACGGTTACGCCGGAGATGTCGGCGGCAAGAATTGGCAGCGGGCTGGTGGAGGTATTCGCCACGCCCATGATGGTGGCACTGATAGAGCAGACCTGCCTCGAGAGTGTACTGCCGCACCTAGAGGAGGGGCAAGGCACTGTGGGTACGCTGGTGAATGTGAGCCACACAGCGGCCACGCCGGTGGGTAGGCGCGTATGGTGCGAGAGCGAATTGGTGATTGTGGATCGCCGCAGGCTGGTATTCAGTGTGAAAGCATACGACGAGTGCGGACTCATCGGTGAGGGTTCCCACGAGCGTTTCGTCATCGACACTGCCCAATTCATGGAGAAAATCAACTCCAAAAGCTGAATCCACATGACACAATAAAAGCGCCGGCATTGCGTTATGGTGGAGTATGAAAGTACTGCTGCTTGGCGCGACGGGACTGCTGGGGCACAATGTGCTTCTGCGACTGGTGGATGAAGGCCATCAGGTGAGGGTTCTTGTGCGCTGTGCTGATGGACTTCGAGTGGAGGGCGACGGATGGGAGGCCGTGGTGGGAAACCCCACCGACCGAGAAACCCTCTGCCGCGCCACCGAAGGTTGCGAAGCCATCATCAATTGTGCCGGTGCCACCGACATGAGTCTGCACCGCAAGGAGTTCGATGCCGTCAATTTGCATCTACCCCAAATGGTTGTCTATGTCATGGAACAACAGGGAATCAAGCGGCTAGTGCATGTGTCGACAGTGAACACCGTCGGCAACGGTTTTCCCGGCCATCCCTCCAAAGGCGACGAGCCTCCGGTACCACCTTTCAGCGAGAACCTCTATGCCGCCAGCAAGTTGGCGGGCGAGCGGGTGGTACACGACACCGCTCACGAGCACCCAGATTGGCACGTAGTGGTGGTCAATCCCGGCTTCATGCTGGGTCCATATGACGTGAAGCCTTCGTCAGGACGGATGTTGCTGGCAGCCTATCGCAAACGGGTGATGCTAGCTCCCAAAGGAGGCAAGGCTTTCGTGCATGTGGGCGATGTGGCACAGGCCGTGGTGGCCGCCCTCACGCGTGGCGAAAGCGGTCGCAGGTATGTAGCGGTGAACAGCCAGGCTTGCTTGACAATCAAAGAACTCTACCTGCTACAGGCCAAGGTGTGCGGCTACCGTCAACAGGTGTTGACTATACCCAACTGGGTAGTCCTGGCAGCCGGCAAGGTAGGCGACATCCTGCGCTCCCTGGGAATGAATACCGAAATGAGCAGCCGCAACGTGCGACTGCTGACGGTGTGCGAGCATTACGACAGCGCCCTCGCCCTGCGCGACCTGGGCATGCCGCAAACCCCCATTGCCGAGGCCATCAGCGCATTTCACGAATGGACTAATAAAAACACAACGACATGAAACATACTACATTGCTGTTGGTCGGGACCCTGCTGCTTGCTTCCTGTGGCGGAAGAACCAACGAAGCGTTGACCAAGAAGAGTTCGTCGGGCAAGACCCAAGAGGTGCTGCTGGCCGCCAACCAAGGCCAGTACAGCGGTGCCACCAAGGCCCTGCTGGATTCCATCTTCAAGCAGCCGCAGGGATGCCTGCCACAGCCGGAGCCAATGTTCGACGTGGTGAGCATTCCCGTATCCTCGCTGAAGAACACCCAAATGTTCCAAATGCACCGCAATATAGTACTCTGCGAGGTGGATGCGGTACATCCCGATAAGGTCTACATCAGCCGCGACCGTTGGGCGGCACCGCAGGTGGTGGTGGAGGTGATGGCCAAGAGCGACACCTCGCTACAACGCCTGCTGCGGAAATACGAATCCAACATCATCAACGCCATCTTCGACGCCGAACACCTGCGCATCGGGCGCGCCTTCTACAACAATCGCAATGTGGAATTGATGAACCGCGTGAAAGAGAAGTTCGGTTTCTCGCTCACTTTCAGCGAGGATTTCCACTGGGCCAAGGAGGACGACGGATTTGCTTGGATACGCAAGGAAACAAAGGATATCAGCCTCGGGGTACTCATCAACGTAACCCCCTACAAGAACCAGGAGCAGCTGTCGTACGAGAAGATACACAACCGCCTGGACACCATCATGCGCCGCCATGTGCCATCGCCCTCGGAGGACGGCTATATGGGCACCGAGCGGCGGGTGGACTTCGAGACCCGCAAGGTGAACTACCGCAGCAGCGACTACTGCATCGAGACCCACGGCCTGTGGCGCCTCATGAAAACCACCGACCGCATGGGAGGTCCCTTTGTAAGCTACTCCCTCCTTTCGCCCGACGGCAAGGACATCATCGACCTCATCGGCTACGTCTATGCGCCACGGTTTGAAAAACGGGACTACCTAATGCAAGTGGAAGGCATCTGCAACACCTTGAAATGGAGCCAAGAGTGAAACTGAACACTCTCATCCTGCTGGCCGCGATGCTTCCTGCCTTGGCGTGGGGGCAGCGGCAGGATCTGTTGAGCCGCAGCGAGCTGGTGCTGGGCGGTGGCGGAATGTTCTACATCGGCGACCTCAACAACCAAAGTGCACTGACATTGCCGCGTGGCGGCGGGAATGCTGGTGTGAGGGTAAGGCTCGACAATCGCTGGGCAGTACGCTTGCACACTGCCTACGGCATGATTAGCAATGGCGACAAGGACTGCATCGAGTTGCGAAACCTGCGCTTCCAATCCAACCTGCTGGAATTGGGCTTATTGAGCGAGTTCAACTTTGTCCCCTACGGCAACGGCCCTCGCGAACGGCAGTGGTCGCCCTACCTATTCGGCGGCGTAGCAGTGTTCCACTACAACCCCATGGCACCGATAATGGAAACCGACGGATCGGTACGGTGGGTGGCACTTCAACCGCTAGGTACTGAAGGACAGTACACTTCAGCCTACCCTGGTCGCAAACCCTATCACCTCACGCAACTCTGCATTCCTTTCGGCATGGGAGTGAAATGGCGGCTGGGAAAATATTTCAGTGCCTCGGTCGAGTACGGCTTCCGCAAGACATGGACTGACTACCTGGACGACGTGAGTACCACCTACGTGGGTACCACAACGTTGCACAGCGGTAACAGCGACGGCACCCTAGCCGCCCTTCTGGCCGACCGCAGCGGCGAGATGGTGCCGGGCTACGTAAACGCCCCGGGTATCCAGCGAGGCGACGACTCGCTAGACGATATGTACGCCTATCTCAATGTCTCCTTCGGCATCAGCCTCGATGCCATATTCGGCTGGATGCGCTCCAAACGATGCAAAAATTAAAACCACACACGACCCTTATGATAACGCTAGAACAGATTGACAAAGAGCGGGTTCCGCAACACGTAGCCATCATCATGGACGGCAATGGCCGCTGGGCCATGAAGCAGCAGCACGAACGTCTCTTCGGCCACCAAAGTGCCTTCACGGCTGTGCGCCAAGCCGTGGAGGCCGCAGTGCAGACGGGAGTGAAATACCTCACTCTCTACACCTTCAGCACCGAGAACTGGAATCGACCCCAAGCCGAGGTGGAAGGGTTGATGGAGTTGCTGATAAAAGCAGTTCGGGAAGAAACCAAAACATTGATGGACAACAATGTACGCCTAACGATGATTGGCGAGTTGAACCGCATTCCCGAACGGTCGCGTACCATGCTGCAGCAGTGCATGGACCAGACCGCCGACAACACGGCCATGACCCTCATCCTAGCCTTAAGTTACAGTTCGCGCTGGGAAGTGGCCGAGGCATTGAAGGAAATCTGCCGCCAGGGTCTGAAGCCCGAGGAGGTGAACGAAGACACCCTGCGCCGCTACCTCACCACACGCGACTATCCCGACCCCGACCTGCTGATACGCACCGGTGGCGAACTGCGGGTGAGCAACTTCCTGCTATGGCAGATGGCCTACACCGAGTTCTACTTCAGCGAGCAGCTATGGCCCGACTTCCGCCACGAAGACTTCTACGCCGCCATCCACGAGTACCAAAGCCGCCAGCGCCGATTCGGCAAGACCGGAGCGCAGGTGGAAGCGCAGAAAGCCCTCCCCTAGCCCCCCTAGCCTCCGAAAAGCCTACTCCATCAACTTGAAGTCGCTTTTGGGGTGCTTGCACCAGGGACAGACGAAGTCGTCCGGCACTTCGTCGCCTTCGTAGACGTAGCCGCAAACCTCACAGACCCATTTCTTCTTCGTACCTTCAGCCACAGGCTTCGGCTTGATATGCTGCTGGTAGTGGCTGTAGGTGATGCTGGGCGAGTCGGTGAGCTGACGTGCCTCGGTCGCCTCGGCGACGAACATCGTGTGGCTGCCTAGGTCCACCGTCTGCACCACGCGACCGGAGATGACCGCGTTGATGAATTTCGGCAGGTAGAGCAGGCCGTTCTCCGTGCGCAGCTCCTGTTGGCAGTCAGCGAACTTGTTCACGTCGCGGCCGCTCTGGAAGCCAAAGTGTTCGAAAGGCTTCATGGTGGCCTCTTCGCTCAATGGGCAGAGGTTGAAGCGACCTGTACGGATCACCATATCGTGCGTGAGGTTCTTCTTGTTCACGCACACCGCCAAACGCAACGGCTGGTCGGCCACCTGTTGAGCCACGTTGATGATGCAGCCGTTGTCCTTCTCGCCTTCGCGGGCAATGAGGATGTAGAGACCGTAGGAGATGCTGAAGATGGCTTGCTTGTCGATCATAAGACTTTATTTTAGAGGGTTTCCGCTATTTGGTCGGCCAAGGTGGCGAGTTGCTCTTCCTGTTCGGTGCGCAGGGCACTTTTGAGGGTGAGGGTGTCGCCGAGGAGGGTAATGTCCTTCATCTGCTCCAACTCGGCCCGCATCAGCTTGGCGGCGGTGGCGGCCCAGGTGCCATTCTCGATGAGGGCAACGGTGCGACGCTGCCAGCAGTGGGCCTTGAGGTCGGCAAGCAGATTCTCCATCGGGGTGAAGATACCGTTATTGTAGGTACTGGAAGCCAGCACGATATGGCTGGCACGGAAGCACTCGGCCACCAACTTGCTGGCATGGGTACGGCTGGCGTCGTAGGCTTTGATGCCCTTCACGCCACGTTCCGAGAGCAAGGTACCGAGGCGCAAGGCGGCGGTCTCGGTGTGGCCATAGATGCTGCCGTAGATGATGACAACGGCCTTGTCTTCAGGATCGTAGCGGCTCCACACGTCGTGCTTGGCGATGAACCATTCGAGGTTGGAACGCCAGACGGGGCCGTGCAGCGGGCATATCATCTTGATATCCAGTGCAGAAAATTTCTTCAGTAGCGCCTGCACCTGTACACCGTATTTGCCCACGATGTTGGTAAAGTAACGGCGGGCATCATTCAGCCATTCGCCCTCGAAGTTCATCTCGTCGGCGTATAGGTTGCCGCTCAACGCGCCGAAGGTGCCGAAGGCGTCGGCCGAGAAGAGCACCTTGTCGGTCGTGTCATAGGTAACCATCACTTCGGGCCAGTGTACCATCGGCGCCATGGCGAAAGCGAGGGTGTGGCGACCCAGCTCGAGGGTGTCTCCCTCCTTGACAATCATAGTGTTGGGCTTCAGGCCGAAGAACTGCTCCACCATTTGGGCGGCCTTGGCGGTGCAGACCACCGTGGTGTCGGGGTAGCGCTGTAGGAGGGGCTCGATGAGGGCGCCGTGGTCGGGTTCCATGTGGTTGACAATGAGGTAGTCCAGCCGGCGACCGGCCAGGGCGGCCTTGACATTCCCGAAGAATTGCTCGCTGACGGCGCTGTCGGCCGTATCAAGCAGCGCAGTCTTCTCGTCCAGAAGCAGATAGCTGTTGTAGGACACTCCGCGCGGGATAGGGTAGATGTTCTCGAAAAGGGCGGTGCGACGGTCGCTGGCACCGACATAAATCAAGTCCTGGCTGATGGATTGTATGTTGTGCATTTCAATTGTTTTTTATAATAAAAGATAACGCATGGGCTACAATATTATTACATTTCGAGGCAAAAAAACATGAAAATTTTCCATCAAAAAACCGAAAAAAAGCCCCAAAATGACACCTAACGGAATAGCTGATTATAAGCAAATTAACAGCATCCTCTTCTTCCCCTCTTCTACCTTGGTTGGGGAGTGGCAGGGGAATGGGTGGGGTGATGTCGGAAAAGTTTCGTATCTTTGCAGCATGATTGACGTGGAAATATGTTGCAACTCGGTGGCGTCGGCCGTGGCCGCCCGGGCAGGCGGCGCACGCCGCATCGAGCTCTGCCGCGACTTGGAATGCGGCGGCCTCACCCCTTCGGACGAGGACATAGCCCGCTGTGTCCATGACCTCGGACTGCGCACCCATGTGCTGGTGCGGCCTCGGGCGGGCGATTTCTGCTACAGCGATGCCGAGATTATCGAGATTGAGGAGTCGCTGATGCGTTGCCGCACGCTGGGTGCCGCCGCCGTGGTGGTGGGCTTTCTGACCAAGGACAGATTTGTGGACGAGGAACTTACGCGCCATATCGTGCGTTTGGCCGCGCCGATGGAGGTAACTTTCCACCGCGCTTTCGACGAAGCCCGACAGGAACCTCTCGAAGCCCTGCACGCCATCGCCCGTTGCGGCTGCCACCGCCTGCTCACCTCCGGCCAGGCACCCACCGCCCTAGAGGGTGCCGAGGTCATCCGCCGGCTGGTCGGCACCACGCCCGTCAAGATACTGGCTGGTAGCGGAATAACGTCCGGAAACGTGCGCCGCCTGCTGCAACTGACTGGTGTCAGCGAGGTGCACGGCTCCTGCAAGGAGACCCTCCCCGACGGCACCGTGCAGACCGACCCCATGCAAGTCAAAGAATTAATACACAACACATTGATATGAAAAGAATATTCCTTCTGGTAGCCACCGTGCTGACCCTGGCCGCCTGCCACCGCGACCCGCACTTCATCACCGACCGCGCCTACCGCGCCGAAGTGCATGAGGACTTTGAGGTAAGAAATAAGAACTATGAACTATGTGGTTTGCATTTCGACACGTTGTCGCGCATGGAGCGCGAGGCGATGGAGTTCCTCTACGCCTACATGCCGCTGTCGGATCTGGCCGACTACGAGCCGCAGTTCTTCCTGCAGCAGGTGCGCTATGCTTTCCGTGCGCGCGAGGAGATGCCGTGGGGCAAGACCATCCCCGAGGATGTCTTCCGCCACTTCGTGCTGGTGCACCGCGTTAATAACGAGAACCTTGACACCGCCCGTATGGTCTTCTTCCGTGAACTGAAAAACCGCGTGAAGGATATGTCGATGGAGGATGCCGCGCTGGAGGTGAACCACTGGTGCCACGAACATGTGGCCTACCGCGCCAGCGACAGCCGCACCAGCGCCCCGCTGGCCACGATGCGTACCAGCCTGGGCCGCTGCGGCGAGGAGAGTACCTTCGCCGTTACCGCCCTGCGGTCGGTGGGCATCCCCGCCCGCCAGTGCTACACGCCCCGTTGGGCGCACTGCGACGACAACCACGCGTGGGTCGAAGTCTACGTCGACGGCGAATGGAAGTTCCTCGGCGCCTGCGAACCCGACCCGAGGCTCAACATGGGGTGGTTCTCCGTCCCCAGCACCCGCTGCATGATGGTGCACACCAAGGCATTCGGCAAATACAAGGGCGACGAGGAGGTGGTGCGCCGCACGGGTCTCTTCTCCGAGCTGAACCTGCTCTCGCATTATGCCCCCACGCGCCGCATAACCATCACTGTGCAGGACGAAAACGGCATGCCGATGGAGGGCGCTCAAGTGAAGTTCAAACTCTACAACTACGCCGAATACTACACCCTCGCCACCATGACCACCGACAAGGAGGGCCACGCCAGCCTTACCACGGGTCTCGGCGACCTGCTCATCTGGGCCACCGATGGCGACCACTACGTCTTCGAGAAGCTGGATGTGCGCCAGGACAGCACGATGACGCTCAAACTCACCACTCACCACTCACCACTCATCACTTACGAGATGGTGCCGCCCGCGGCGGGCGAGCCCAAGGTCGTTGCCACCGAGGCGGAGACCGCCGCCAACGCCAAGCGCCTGGCCTACGAGGACTCCCTGCGAGGCGCCTACACTGCCACCTTCCATACCGGTAGCGAGAACCCCTTCGTCCGCAAAAGCGAAGGCAACTACACCGAGATAGAGAAGTTTGTCGCCGCACATCCCGATTGTGCCGACTACCTGTCCACTTTCAGCGACAAGGACTTGCGCGACATCACCGCCGAGGTACTCGAGTCTCATTGGCCCCTTGGCCACACAGGCATTGCGGCCTACAAGCAATGGTTTCTACAGGGTATGCTTCCCGCGAGAATCAGCAACGAACTCGTCCGCCCCTACCGCACAGAACTCTCCTGCTTCAAAGGCATGAAGGCAGAAGAAATACGCCAGTGGACGCTCGACAGCATTGTAGTTGACGACACGAGTAACTACTACAACTGCCCCATCTCGCCCGTGGGAGTCCACCGCCTGCGCCACGCCGACAAGCACAGCCGCGACATCTTCTTCGTGGCCGCCTGCCGCAGCGCCGGTGTGCCCGCCTACCTCGACAACGCCACCAATATAATATATGTATGGGACGGCAAGGCGTGGGTGAAAACTAGTTTTACTAGTACATCTAGTTTAACTAGTACTGCTAGTTTGACGTTCACCTACCGCGGCAAGGAGCCCGCCAAGCCCGTCTACTGGCCACACTTCACGCTGGCCAAGCTGGAAAACGGCGACCTGCGCACCTTCGACTTCGAGGACGACCCGCGCATGGCCTCCCTCCCCGCCACCATCAGCCTTGAACCCGGCACCTACTGCCTCTCCACCGGCAACCGCCACCCCGACGGCTCAGTGCGCTCGCGCATGGAATTCTTTGAAATAAAGCCAGGCGAGAAAGTTACCAAGGAAATCGTCATCCTGCCGCTGCTGGCGCGCACCGACGAGCTGGGGGTGCTGGACAAGCACATCGAGCTCTACGACGGCATCGAGCTCTGGGACTACGCCGGCGAGGCTGGCATGCTCTACATCAACCTCGGCGACTACAGCGAACCCTCCAAGCACCTCGTGGTAGAACTCAAGCAGCTGCAGCAGGAAATGAAACAGTGGGGCGGCATGACCTTCATGGTGGGTCCCGCCAGCCTCAAGATGCACGAGTGGCGACTGGCCAACACCGACCTAGCCTACAACAAGGGGTTGCTGGAACAGCGCATCTTGGAGGCCACCAACGGCCGCGGCGAGTACCCGCTGGTGGCCCTCATCGACAAGGAGGGGCGCATTCGCTACCACAGCGAAGGCTACAAAATCGGCGTCATCGAGCAGGTGCTGAAACACTCAAAATAACCACACCGTCAAGAAGATACGCCATGCCGGACAGAAGTTTTTTTGGCCGTTCCGATTTTTCTTCGTAATTTTGCAAATCATTTAATCACACAAAATATGTGCGGAATAGTAGGATACATTGGTGAGCAAGAGGCTTACCCCATTCTGATAAAGGGTCTTCATCGGCTGGAATACCGCGGCTACGACTCGGCCGGCGTCTCCATGATCAACGCCAAGCACGACCTGAACATCTACAAGGCCACCGGAAAGGTGGCGGCGCTGGAGGACAAATGCGCCGCCGAGGACACCACCGGCAACATCGGCATCGCCCACACCCGCTGGGCCACCCACGGCGAACCCAACACCGTCAATGCCCACCCCCACCGCAGCCAAAGCGGCAACCTCTCGCTGGTACACAACGGCATCATCGAAAACTACAAGACCCTCCGTACCAAGCTGGAGAATGAAGGCTATACCTTTTGCTCCGACACCGACACCGAGGTGCTGGTGCAACTCATCGAATACACGCAGAAGTCGCAACAGTGCGACCTCTTCACCGCCGTGCAGCGCGCCTTGAAGCACGTGGTCGGCGCCTACGCCATCGCCATCCTCGAGAAGGAGAACCCCGACCAACTGGTCTGCGCCCGCAAGGGGTCGCCGCTGGTCATCGGCGTGGGTACGGACGCCCGCGGCCACAAGGAATTCTACCTCGGCAGCGACGCCACCCCCATCGTGGAATACACCAAGCAGGTGGTCTACCTCAAGGACGAGGAAATCGCCCTCATGGACCGCAGCGGCAAACTGGAAATCATCAACCTCTCCAACGTCCACCAGACCCCCGAGATGCACATTTTGAGCCTCTCGCTCGACGAACTGGAGAAGGGCGGCTACCCCCACTTCATGCTCAAGGAAATCTGGGAGCAGCCCAACGCCCTGCGCACCTGCATCCGCGGCCGCATCCACGTGCAGGCCAAGGATGTGCTGTTGAGCGGCATCACGGATCACAAAGAGAAGTTCCTCAACGCCCGCCGCATCATCATCTGCGCCTGCGGCACCTCGTGGCACTCGGCACTCATCGGCAAGTACTTCATCGAGGAGGCCGCACAGATACCCGTCGAGGTGGAGTACGCCTCCGAGTTCCGCTACCGCAACCCCGTCATCTACCCGGACGACATCGTCATCGCCGTCAGCCAAAGCGGCGAGACCGCCGACACGCTGGCCGCCATCCAACTGGGCGAGCAGAAAGGAGCCTTCCTCTACGGCATCTGCAACGTCATCGGCTCCTCCATCGCCCGCGCCACCCAAAGCGGCACCTACATCCACGTGGGCCCCGAAATCGGCGTGGCCTCCACCAAGGCCTTCACCGGCCAGGTGACAACCCTCTGTCTCATCGGCCTGGCCATCGCCAAGGAGAAGCACACGTTGAGCGACGAGATGTATCACATGCTGATCGACGAACTGCAGACCATCCCCGACAAGATACAGTGGACACTGGAAAACAACCAAGGCATCGACCAATTTGCCCAAATGTTCACCTACTGCCGCAACTTCCTCTTCCTCGGCCGCGGCTACAACTACCCCGTGGCCCTCGAAGGAGCCCTCAAACTCAAGGAAATCTCCTACATCCACGCCGAAGGCTACCCCGCCGCCGAGATGAAGCACGGCCCCATCGCCCTGGTGGACGAGGAGATGCCCTGCGTCTTCATCGCCCCCAAGCGCGGCATGTACGACAAGGTGGTCTCCAACATCCAGGAAATCAAGAGCCGCAAGGGCAAGATTATCAGCGTGGTTACCGAGGGCGACAAGATTGTCTCCGACATGAGCGACTACACCTTCGTCATCCCCGACACGCGCGACTGCTTCGTGCCGCTGCTGGCCGTCATCCCCCTGCAGCTGCTTTCCTACTACGTGGCCACCGCCAAGGGGCGCAACGTGGACCAGCCCCGCAACCTCGCCAAGAGCGTTACCGTGGAATAGCAAAACCCGAACCTTGGTGCGCTATGGAACCTTATCGTCCCATAGCGCACTTTTGTTTATGTATTCATTAAGAGAGTATCTAGAGAACACCTAGAGAGTCCCTGCCCCTGCCCATTCGTGGCTACAGCCTCCATCGAAGCTGCAAGTTCCATGTTTGCTGCATGTTACCTTCGGTGGCGGCATCCCCCGTGCCTATCTGCTCCACGCCAGGGTAGGCCGTGATGGCATACTTGGCACTGATGGCCAGCGCATCGCTCACCTCGTAGCGCACCACCGCCGCCAGCCTGGCGCCCCTCCCGTTGAGCATCGGGATGGAAAACTGGTACTGCAGACTGCTCTCGCTGAGGTACATGCGGGCGTAATACCCGTCAATGTCGAACCATACCCCCTGTGCCGCCACCTGCAGCCGACGGGCACCGTAGCGCACCTCCTGCGCCACCAGCCACCCCGCCTGCCTCTCCGACACCTCGGGGTCGAACCATGTCGCCACAGCCCTCGTGGTCAGCCGCCAGACTCCACACTCGTAGCGCACCTGGCCCTGCAACTGCCTGCGCAAGGTCTGCTCCCCGATGTAGAGCGTGGTGTCCACGTTGGGCACATTGCGCTCCTTGCGCCTCCAGGCAAAACGCACCTCCGCCACCGTGTGCCTGCCCAGCGGACGGCCCAGCTGTGCCCTCAACCAAGCCCCGGTGCTGGGACGGTAGACACCGTACCGCAGCGCAGGGAACCGGTGTATGTCCATGTTTACCAGTGCCGTCAGCCGAAACGGAAGCTGCCATCGGGCATCGAATGCCAACCCCTGCTCGTTGCGCGTGGTGGAGATTGCGTATGCCTGTGCGTGCAGATTGTGGTACAAAGGGTCGTAGTACCGCGCCGTAACGCCGAAACTGTTGCTTCCGCCTGCGCTGACACGAGCCCCTCCCACCCCCGCCAGGCGACCGTTCTCGCCCACCGCCACCTCGCCGAACACCAGCAGTGGCCCCCGCTGGTACATGGCATCCATGCCGAGATTCAGTGTGCGGTCGCCCCGGAAATAGGTCTGATTGTAGGCATAGTCGCGAAGGTACAGGCTGTCGTCCAGCCAAGTCCCCACGGCGGTCATGCCGGAAATCAGGTTGCCCCGGCGCCAGGTGAGGTGGCCTCCGCCCAGCCATTCCCCCTCCTTCCTCGACCCAAAGGCCGAAACCTCCATTCCATACCCCACGCCAATGGTGGTAGCCACACCCTGTTGCCAGTCCTGTTCGTTGAACACTCCCGCCTGCCGCACCCCGCTTGCATACCGCACCGGCGAGGAGCCCGTCAGGTTGAACGGCTCCAATCCCGTCCACAGTGTAACTCCCTGCCCGAAATGCAGGTTATAGCGTCCCACCACCAGCCTCTTTATTCTCCCCATATCCCTCATCATCAGATGGTAGCCGTAGTAGTTGTTTTGCCCCCATTCCTCTCCAGGATCCTTGTCGGCACTGACCCGCAGGCTAATCCTATTGCGGTAGTTGTACGTGTAGCAGACCAGTGCGCGGAGCCGGTCGCCCTCGTAATGGCCATTGCGGTAGCCCTCCGCTTCCTCCACCGCGCCACCCATCCCACTGACAATGGTGTGTGTACCCCTGTGCCATTGCAGGACGACATCCTCCTGATAGGGTTTAGCCACGACATAGGGTTCCAGCCATGCCACCAGAGTGCTGTCAAAACCCGGCACCGCATGCAGCTCCGCCACACTCAACAACTGGCCATGAAGTAGGATATAATTGCGCAAAGCCTTGCTTTGAAATGGGGAAACAAAAGGCAACATGGCCATGGAAGCGGTGTCGTTCACGTTGATGGGGTCTGCCTTCAACTGCAGAAGCAAGTCGCTCAACTCGGAGGCATCCTCCTCGCCGCCCTCCTCAACCAGCCACTGCTCTATGGCATCCTCCACCTGCGCCAAGGCCGGAATCGGAACCATAAGCATAAGAATCAACAATATGCGTCGCACTATGGCCATAAAGAAATCGAGATTTGTGGGGTAACACCAAGGTACTCGTGGCTCTCAACGGCCAAGTCTATGCCGTATATGCCTCGTCGCATCCCCAAGCCAAAGGTAATGATTATGGGATGGGTGGCCATACCCATGCGGACAAAATAATGTTCACGATAGCAATATTCCGTTCCGGCACGCAGTCGCATACACTCGTCGCTGTCCAGTTCCACCAAGGTCGTCAACCCCTCCACCGCCTTGTATGCCATACCGATACGTGCCATCCACGGCTTTTCTTTGTCCCAAGGTCGGCTACCACCCTCGGCATACAGCATCAGCCTGTCGCCCACGATGGCCTGCATTGACACCTCGGCAGCCAACCATTGCTGCGGCAAATAATGGGCATTGCCCGTGGCCATGCGCAGATAACGCCCGCGGAGTCCCGTCGAAAGCCAGTCAGTTACCCACATACTGTAGCCTGCCACAACCTGCTGCTCATGGTATATTCTGTCTCCAAAGTGGGCGTATTCCGCCTCTACCCTACCCCTGTCTCCCAACATCCAGACCACATCCATTGTGCGCGTGGCCATTTCTGCCATGGCATAGCCCTGCCTATAGCCGGCGCCTATCCTGCGCATCGCCGTATCCGGCACATGACACCCACCCAACGCGCTGCTCCGGGCATGGCTAGGTACAAGAGCAAACTGCCCCGATGCGTGGACAATGCCCACCAACAGCGGCAGCATTATGGCAACAAGCTGTTTCACTTGAGCTTGATAATTCCTTTGGATTCCAATTCGTGGTAGGTCTTCTCGGCAGCCAGCTGCTCCGAAGCCTTGATGGAAAACTCTACGGCCGCCTGCTGGGGCTTGCCATCAATGAGTACCCGACTTTCATACAGCCTGCGGCGATCTCGTCCCTGACGGAAAGTTCGTACTATTTCGAACGATACCTTGTGGTGGCTCTTTTGCCCCCAGTCAATGAGTTTGCTTTTGAAGTTCCAGTCGGTAACGGCTAGGGCTTCCACATCCACATAGGTGCGCAACACCCGTTCTATAAGCACCTTTCGCGTGAACTTGTAGCCTTTTTCCAGATAGATGGCACCCACCAATGCCTCGAAAGCATCACCGCCTATGGATTTGAACTCTCCTGGTTGGTTGCGCTGGTATTCTATGAGGTCTATCAAACCTGTCTGCATTGCCAGGCCGTTGAGACTGCGGCGACTGACAATTTTAGAGCGCATCTCGGTGAGGAATCCTTCAACCTGACAGGGGTATTTCTTGTATAAGAACTCGGCCACAACGGCTCCCAAGACCGCATCCCCCAAATATTCGAGGCGTTCGTTGTTAATACGTCGCCCTCTGTGATTGGAGGAGAGGGAACGATGAGTGAATGCAATGCGATAGAGTTCGGTGTGGCGGGGGGTGAAACCGAGCACATTCCTGAAGAAGGCATAGAATTCCTTGCTCTCGGTTTTCCTGTGGAAGAGGAACATTGCGCTAATACTTTCTGAAGGCCAGACAGACGTTGTGGCCTCCGAAGCCGAAAGCATTGCTGATGGCGAAATTGACATCACGAGGCTTCGCCTGGTTGAAGGTAAAGTCGAGCGCAGGGATTTCGGGGTCGTCGGTGAAGTGATTGATTGTGGGAGGCACGATGCCATGCTTGATAGTGAGGATGGTGGCGATGGCTTCCACCGCGCCGGCGGCACCGAGGAGGTGGCCAGTCATCGACTTGGTAGAGTTGATTGCCATCCTATAGGCATGGTCACCGAAAAGGCCAATGATGGCCTTGGGTTCGGAGATGTCGCCGATGGGGGTGGAAGTGCCGTGGGTGTTGATGTGATCCACGTCGGTGATGGCCATGCCCGACTCTTCCACTGCCTCACGCATGGCAAGGATAACACCCAAGCCTTCGGGATGCGAGGCTGTGATGTGGTGGGCATCGGCAGAGAGTCCCATACCCGTAATCTCGGCATAAATCTTGGCACCACGAGCCTTGGCATGCTCCAGTTCCTCGAGGATGAGGGCTGCGGAGCCTTCGCCGAGGACAAATCCGTCGCGATCCTTGTCGAAGGGGCGCGAGGCGGTCTTGGGGTCGTCGTTGCGGGTAGAGAGGGCGCGCATGTTGCCGAAGCCACCGATACCGGCCTCGATGACGGCACATTCCGACCCGCCCGCCACCATGGCCGTGGCCTTGCCGAGGCGGATAAGGTTGAAGGCGTCGCCGATGGCCACAGCAGACGTGGCACAGGCCGCAGCGGTACAGTAGTTGGGCCCTTGCAGACCGTGGCGGATAGCTATCTGGCCAGCACAGATGTCAACGATGACTTTGGGTATCCAGTAGGGGCTGAAACGTGGCTGCCCGTCTTCGGAACGGCCATACTCCAGAATCTCGTCCTGAAGGCTTTTCACACCGCCCATTCCGGAACCCCAAACTACGCCGATACGGGTCTTGTCGACATTCCCGTCGAGAAGCCCTGAATCGCGGAACGCCTCGTCGACGGTTACCAAGCCATAGACGCTGTAGTCGTCGAGGAGGCGGAGCTCCTTCCGGTCGAAGTGGTCAAGAGGGTTGAAGCCTTTGAGCTCGCAGGCAATCTGGCTTTTGAACTTGGAGGCGTCGAAACGTGTTATGGGTCCGGCACCGCTCACTCCCTTGACCAGGGACTCCCACAGGTCGGGGACGTTGTTGCCAATGGGGGTGAGCGCGCCGAGACCGGTAACAACTACTCTTTTCAACTCCATAAAGCGGAAAGAGCGGATTACTCTTTACGAGTTACTTTTTTGCGTTTTCGATGAAAGCGATGGCGTCGCCAACGGTAACGATCTTCTCGGCTTCCTCGTCGGGGATGGAGAGGTCGAATTCTTTCTCAAGCTCCATGATCAGCTCGACGGTGTCGAGGGAGTCGGCGCCAAGGTCGTTGGTGAAGCTGGCTTCGGGGACAACCTGGCTTTCTTCCACACCGAGCTTCTCGGTGATGATACCGGTTACTTTGATTGCAATTTCTGACATTTTCTTTAAATTTTAATGATAAAACTGGGTGCAAAGTAACGAAATATTTCCAATATGTAAACAATTTTTAACATTTGGGAATTATGTTAAAATATGCAAAACACTGGGAAGTAGCGAAATACTGACGGCAAAAAGTTGCATTCCACTCGCTTTCCGGGGGGTATAAAGAGACCCTCCCGGGAGCAGCTTTCCGCAAATTGGGGGCTATCGGTGGACAAATGGGCAAAAATGCCACCAAAATGAACACAAGTCGCTCATTACCACCACTATACATTTTTATGCGATTTTTTCCCGGACAGGGTGTTTTTGGGTAGGTAGCAAGGGGGTGATTGTCAGCGAATTAAAGGTATCCTCTTCTTCCTCTCTTCGTCTTCTCTTCGTCTATGGTTGGGGGAGGGGCAGACAGGATGGAGTTCCGGATGAAGCCTAGGGCAGCATCACGACGCGGAAGCCGAGGCACTCGTTGCTGAACTGGGGGATATAGCCGTCGCGGTGCGACACCCGGCTGAACAGTGCGGACTGGTACCAGCCGCCGCCGCGGAAGATGCGGTCCGTGCCGGTGGCGGGTCCCTGCGGGTCGGTCTGCGCGGCGCTGCCGTAGTCGCCTTTCCAGTCGAGGCACCATTCCCACACGTTGCCCGACATGTCGTGGAGCCCCAGGGCGTTGGGTTCCTTCTGTCCCACCGGCTGGCTCTTGCCGCCGCTGTTGCCGCTGTACCAGGCCACCCGGTCGATGTCGTCGCCGCCGGCATAGAGGGTGGGCGTGGCCGGGGCCTTGTGGCCGCCGCGGGCGGCGTATTCCCACTGCGCCTCGGTGGGCAGGGTGAAGGTGCGGCCCGTGAGCGAGGAGAGGGTTTCGCAGAAGGCCAGCACGTCGGTGTATTTGACACGCTCCACCGGCTGGGTGCTGTCCGAGTCGAAGAAGCTGGGGTTGGTGCCCGTTACGGCCTTGTAGAGTGCCTGTGTTACCTCGGTCTGCCCGATGTAGAAGTCGCTGGTGAGCGTAACCTCGTGCCGCGTCTTGCTCGCGGCGGCGTCGGGGTCGCCCTCGTTGGCGCCCATGGTGAAGGTACCGGCCTGCACCTTGACCATCTTGAAGCTCACGTCGCCCACCGCGAAGGTCAGCGTCTCGTCGCCGGCCGAGGGGGGTACTCCGTTGTTGTCGTCCCTGCCGCAGGCCGCCGCCAGCAGGGCGGAACACATGGCCGCCTGGGCCAATGCCTTGAGTGTCTTATTCATTTCCAATTGTTTATACGGTTTTCAATATTATTTCGACACCGCAAAGTTACGAACTTTTTCCGGAACCGGCGAAACAAACCTGCGGCGGATGAATCTAAAAAAAAATGGCCAGTTTGGAAAATATTCGTATCTTTGCATTTGTAACCCCCCTGCAAGGGAGTATATAACATATTGATAATGAGAGGACTGCCCCCCCCCTACGACGCTAATCCACCAGGATTTTCCGCCTGTTGGGGCTTTGTGCATCCCTCGTCCCAAGCATCCATACCACCTGTCCGACGGACTCATTCCGGCACCTGCTGCCGGCGGTTGTCCGCCGGATGCTTTTTTTTGCGGCGAATCAGAATTATTAAATAGTATCCATAGTATTTATTAACAAACACCACTCACACATGAAAAAAAACGAGAAAGAGAAAAGGCGCTACGAGGCGCCGCAGCTGACGGCGGTCAGCTGCCAGCCGGAGCGCGGCTTTGCCGGGTCGTTGGTAACGACATTGGTTACACTACTCCCTTCTAGTCAAGATGACACTGGGAGGATAGATGAAGATTTTGACAACGCGGGCAACCTGTGGACTTACTAACCCAATCCTTTACCGACATGAAACAGAGAAATATATTCTACAGCCTCCTGGCATGCGCGCTGCTGCTGGCGGGCTGCACCAAGGAGGGAGGCCGTATGCGGCTCCGGGCCAGCGTGGAGAGTTTCGCCAAGGACTCGAAAGCTGCTATCGCCCAATATGGTACTTACAACACTTTTTTTCCCGTGCTTGCCGACGGCGAGGAGGTAGACATCAACGGATCCACTTACCAGATACGCTTCAACGCTGAAGACGTGTGTATGGAAATTACCCCCGATGCCCCGATGCCCGAACCGGGGAATTACTACATTGCCCAGATGCCGACCAACTTAATCGAAGAAAACTACAATGGCTATACTCCAGGCACCGAAGAAAATCAATTCCACCTTCTTTTAAACTATCCCACCGCATACCACATGCGCCCCTTAACAGCCTCCAACGCCTATAATTATAACTACTACGGCGACCCCGCCGTCTACTATGACAACTTGCCGTTGCTGGCCATAAGCGACCGGGAGAGACAAGGGCTATATTTCAAGAACCTCACGACCATTATCGACGTGCAGGTGAAGAACAACCTCGGCTCCAACTACGGCGACATCACTCTGGAGCAGGTGACGGTACCCGGTTGCGATCCACTCCGCAGGGACATTGCCTATTATCTTGGCGACGACACTGAAGATCCTAATGACGACTATATCGACTTCTTCCAGGCCACTCCAAGTGAGGACGTAAACGTCTACCCCCACCTCTCGAGCAACACCATTGCCCCGAATACGACGATGCATGTGCCCGTACCCGTGCCGCCGACCTCCACCAATGCCACGGATCCCAACCCGCCCACCATCCGCATCGAGGTGAAGGGGCGGGTTACCGAGACGAGTACCGGCAAGCTCTACCGCTTCACCTACGCCAGGGAGCGTGCCCTCAGCAAACACCTGGTACGCAACCAGTACTTCACGGCGGCGATGTACGTGTCCAACAACCAGTACATGACCGAATGGACCCAAATCGGCGGCCCCATCGACCCCGGCACCGGGAACCACGAAGGCTTCACCAACGGAGGCAACCTATGGTAAAATGCAAAGACACTAAACACGGAGAAAGAACAATGAAAAGACACATCTATACCCAGACAGCAATCCTGGCGGCGGCGCTGACGCTGTCCGCCTGCGTGAAGGACGATCAGCCCGTCCAGAATGACAGCGCGCCCGAGGGCGGCACGGTAATCAGCCTCAACGTGGAACAGCCCGTCGAGGACTCGACCGGTGCGCCGGCGCAGAAGGTGGTGTTCAACGGCAGCGGCACCAGCTGGGGTGCCGGCGACCGCCTATGGGTGAACGGCACCACCCACACCGTCAACGCCAACAACAACACCATCACGATGGAGATACCCGCGAGTGGCTACCTGCTGGCCGTAACTGACGGTGCGCTGGTGAACGCCTCCAACTACACCACCTACACCAGCACCGCGGAGAGACTCACCATCGCCTATCCCCGGAGCTACACCTATTCGAGCAGCAACAACTACACCGGCCTGCCCCTGCTGGGCATGGCGGAGCGCACGGCCAGCAGCATCACGATGAAACAGCTGACCACGATGGTGAAGGTAGTGGTGAGCAACAGCCTCGACAAACCCATCACGGTTACCTCCATCGAGGTTTCGTCCGACAAGCAGGTCAGCGGCAATGTCCCGGTGGATGTAATTTGGTCGGGAGGAAGCCCGACGCTTGCCCCAATCGCGGGCACCTCGACGGCGGCAGCCGACAAGAAAGTTACGCTGTCGGACATCAACGTAACCCTCCCCACTGGGGCCTCCCAACCTTTCTATGTGCCTATCGCGCCGTCGGGCGATCGAGACATATCGTCCGACCGTCGCCAACTGACCGTGAAGGTGAACATGACATCGAACTACGCGCTTCCGGCGGGTGTCATCTCGCACCAGGCCATCACCACGCAGAACGGCACCTTCAGCAAGACGATGGAAAGCCCGACCCTGCAGCGGCGCGCCTACATCTACGAAGCCTTCGCCAGCATCACCCTCCGCAGCCAGGACGGTATTGTGGATCCCTACTTTGCCACGGGTAGTAATGGTAAACTCTACGTGTCGATGGGCAACCTGGTGGCCTACTACACCAAGAACACCAATAGCAACACGGAGCAATACTACTACGCCATGCTCGACGTGGGCGAAAGCCTGGCAGACGACTATTGGGCCTACAACAACGGTGGCGTGTTCCATCCGAACTCGGTCTATGGACATCAATACAACTATGACTCCGATAACGGCTCCACGGGGTTGTACAACAACCAATACAATAGTGGCGAACTGTATAATCATTACGGTACCTTCTATCTCTTCAGCTACGGTACCAGCGGCTATAACAGCGGAGCCAACATCTACCAGCCGTGGCAAGCCCAAAACACCAGCTCGTCAAAATACACCCCCGGCGGCACCGAAAACCAGACCATACAGAACAAACGGGACTGGGGCTACGGCGTGGAGCGCATGTCCTCGTCCTACTGGTCTGGATCCAATCCCCGTGTCAACCACTGGACCACCCCCACCAGATACGAATGGTTAAACAACATCGTGGGGGTGGGCAGGCATGCCTACGTCAAGATTACCAATGTTCCCAGCCTCGGAACCGTCAATGGCATGGTAGTACTCCCGTTAAACTACAATGGCCCCAGACCTGCCGTCATGGCCAGTTCGATCGACCCTGTAAGTTTGCAGTACTACAACATGATCCCCTTGACGACATGGCAGCAGATGCGTGCGTACGGCGCGGTTTTCCTGCCGGCCACCACCAAGTACCGCAATGGTACCACCCTTAGCGCCACCGCCAGCAACAAGATGACTCTCCCCACTGAAGGGGCGGGATGCTACTGGACAAGTAATCAGGTGGAATCCACTGACGACATGGCCTACGCCTTTCGTTTCGACCCGCACAATGCCAATTGGAAAAACGGCAAAGCCGGTGTTTGCGAAAGAAACTCCATCGATAGCGATTGCGAGAACACAAACGCGTTGTACCTCAGCTACGGCCTGCAGGTGCGCCTGATCCGTTGGTCGAGTGGCGAGAACTAGCCCGACCGAACCGACACACCCCCTTTGCGCTGCGGAGCGGCCCGACAGGGGCCGCTCCGCAGCACTTTTTTGCCGCCATTTGAAGAATTATTCATATCTTTGCACCCCGAAACCAACGTTCAACACCATGACAAGACTGGCCATCCTGGGCTCGGGCAACGGCACTAACGCCCAGCAGATTACGGAATATTTCACCGGACGCGGCGACGTGGAGGTGTGCTGCATTATATATAATGTAAAGGACGCCTACATCGCCCAGCGCGCCAAAAACCTGGGCGTAGAGGCCCGCTATTTCGGCCGTAGGGACTTCTACGAGACCGGCGCCGCACTGGAGTACCTGCGCCAGAAGCAGGCCGACTGGGTTATTCTGGCGGGCTTCCTGTGGCTGGTGCCGTCGGCGATACCACGTGCACGAGGCCGTGGTGGCCAACCGCGAGCGCGAGAGCGGCATCACCATCCACCTGGTGGATGAGCACTACGACCGCGGAACCACCTTGTTCCAAGCACGTTGCGAGGTTACGCCCGACGACACGCCCGAGACACTGGCGGCCAAGATCCACCTGCTGGAGAAGGAGCACTTCCCGCGCGTCATCGACGAAACCATCCACGCCCGCTGAACCATGCGCATCGCCATCAACACCAGGCTGCTGCTGAAAGGCAAGATGGACGGCATCGGGTGGTTCACCTACGAGACGGCGCGCCGCATCGTCAAGAGCCATCCCGAGCACGAGTTCTACTTCCTCTTCGACCGCAAGCCCGCCCCGGAGTTCCTCTTCGCCGACAATGTGCGGCCGGTGGTGCTCTGCCCGCAGGCGCGGCACCCGCTACTGTGGCACCTATATTTCGAATGGGCCACCCCCCTGGCGCTGAAAGCAAACAAGATAGACCTCTACGTGAGTCCCGACGGCATGATGCCGCTGCACCCCAAGGTACCCACGCTGACGGTCATCCACGACCTCAACTTCGAGCACGCCAAGGGCAACCTCAAGCCGTCGCACCAGTGGTACATGACCCGCTATTTCAGACGCTTTGCCAAGGCCGCCACCCGCGTGGCCACCGTGTCGGAATATTCCAAACAGGACATAGTTGATACCTACAGCATTGATTCCAAGAAGATTGACGTAGTCTATGACGGCGCCCACGACGGGTACCGCCCCCACAGCGAGACCGAGAAGCAGGCCATCCGTGGGCGCTTCACCGACGGCAAGCCCTATATAATATTTATCAGTACAATATTAAAAAGAAAGAACCTGGCTCACCTGCTGACTGCCTTCGACAAGCTAAAAACCATAGAATCAGTGGACTGGAAACTCGTCGTGGTGGGTTCAAAGGTATGGTGGCAGGACGAGTTGGCCGAAGCCTACGCGCAGATGCGGCACAAGGAGGATGTCATCATGTGCGGACACGTGGAGCCACAGGATCTGGCCGCCCTGTTGTCGGCCTCGGTGGCACTGGTCTATCCCTCTTACTTTGAAGGCTTTGGCATACCGATACTGGAAGCCATGTACGCCGAGACGGCGGTGGTGGCCTCCAACACCACCTCGATGCCCGAGGTGGGCGGCGAGGCAGCCCTCTACGTCAACCCTGCCGACACAGACGACATATATCATGCTATCAGTCGCTTACAGGACGATTCCCTGCGAGAGGAACTGATTGCCAAGGGGCGTATCCAGCGGGAGAAATTCAGCTGGGACAAGACCTCCAACCTGCTGTGGGACAGCATGATGAAAACCATGTCCGAGCCATGAGGAGACGATGGACAAGCCTCTGGGTGCTGCTGGCAGGGATGGCCTGGGGCGTAGCAAGGGGACAGGTGTCTGATAACATGGTGTTTAACCCATCGTTTGAGGAATACAGCGAATGTCCGCGCCGTGTGGATGCCCTGGGGGTGATGCAGGCCGTGGACGCCTGGTGGCAGCCGACCCGAGGCAGCAGCGACTACTTCAACGCCTGCGGCGGTCGGGAGTGTCAGGTGCCGCGCAACAAGATGGGCATCCAAGCGGCCCGCAGTGGCGTGGCCTACTGCGGCATCTACTGTTCGCAGGAGAACTATCGCGAATACCTGCAAACCGAACTCAGGTCTCCCCTCGTGTCCGGCAAGCGCTACCGCGTGAGTTTCTGGGTGAGCCTGGCCGACAAGTCGCCCCAGGCGGTGAGCACCATCGGAGCCCTTTTCACCCGCACACGGGTCGAGGACTCGACTTGGGGCATCATGATGGAACGCGAGGGGATCGACTACGACGGCGGTGCGGCGCAATACATCGCCACCTACCACGAACCCCAAGTGCAGCATCCCACAGAAGTCCTGCTCGGCAACAGCCGGGAGTGGGTCGAGGTGTGCGGCGAGTTTGTGGCCGAAGGCGGGGAGTGTTTCCTCACCATCGGAAACTTCATGGAATTCAACCAGTCCGGAATCGGTGCGACAGAAAATAGCCAAACTCCGCTACCCGGTGCCTACTATTATATTGATGATGTCAGCGTCCGCTGCATCGACAGCGTAGCTCCTGCGCCTGCCAAGCCTCTCTTGCGGCGACCCGCCGAGGGGACAGTAGTACGGCTTGAGAATCTGTATTTCGCCACCGGCGAAAGCCGTGTGCTGCAGCAATCGTACAAGACATTGCTGGAACTACAGGAACTGTTGGAATCGCAGCCCGAGATGCACATCGAGCTACGGGGACATACCGACGGACAAGGGACGGTGGAATACAACCAGAAGCTGTCGGAAGAGCGGGCCAAAGCCGTGGCCGACTACCTGATCCGGCGTGGCATCGACAGGAGCCGGCTGTCGTGGAAAGGATTCGGCAAGACACTGCCGCTAGACAGCAACGACAGCGCGGAAGGCCGCCGACGCAACCGCAGGGTGGAATACGTGGTGCTGCCCTGACGAATACCCTGTTGGAACAAAAGGAAAAGGAAGCGGGACTCCCGAAAAGGAGTCCCGCTGGTTCTATTGGACAGTCGGAAAGACTATTCAATGACGCGGTAGAAACTGACGCGACGGTTGAGGGCGTACTGGATGTCGCCGAAGGCAACACTCTTGCCCTTGTACTCGGTCTGGATGCGATCCTCGGCAATGCCGTAGCGCTTGGTGAGGAGACGCTTGACCTCGTTGACACGCTTCTCGGAGAGCTTCATGTTGTAAGCATCGCTTCCAGTGTAGTCGGCGAAACCAACAGCAAGAATCTTGACATCGGGGTTGTCTTTGAGGACGCGGGCGATAGCCTTGACCTTGACCTCTTCGTCATCGGAGACTTTCCACTCGTCGACACCGTAGAGGACGGAGAAAGGCATGGCGTAGAAGGTCATTTGGTCGGCCTTGATCTTGTCAATGACGGCCTGGAGGCTGTCGGCGGCGGCGTTGTTGCCGGCACCACGGCCACCCTGGGCGAGAGCCTTGGCGAGCTGGTCTTCGAGTTCGGCAATGCGGTTCTCAAGACGCTTCTCGTTGTTGCGGGCATTGGCAACCTGGCGCTCGAGGTTGTTGACCTGCGAGTTGAGGGCGCTGAAGTTCTCCTGGGTCAGCATGGTCTTCTGGGCGGCGATAGCCTGGTCGGCAGCGGTGAGGCCGAAGTGGTACATCAGACCCGTGTGGAGGGTGAGGTGCATGTAGTCCCAATCAAGGAACTGATCACCAAAAGGCTTGGGATAGTCGTTGGTGTTGGCTTCACCCTCGACATAGAACGACCACTTCTCGCAGAACTGGAGGCTGTAGCCGAGACCAGCGTTGATGGCGGGAAGAACACGTCCCATGGCGCCATTGTAGCGGGTGGCGGCGAAGTCGTCCTTGTCAATGAGAGCATTGACAATACCCATACCGGCACCGGCGAAGAGATACCAGCTGTGGTGGCAATCGGGGTCATAGCCCTTGATGCCGTTGGTGATGGACCACATCATCTCGGCGGTGAGAGAGGTGTAGCGAGCCATGTTCTTGAGATCGTTGTCCGGATAGCCAATCCACAGGGTGGGGTGCGACAGACGGAGACGGAAGTCCCAAGCATGGTTCAATTTCTTTTGGGCAAAGAGGTCTGCTCCAACATTAATCGACCTTCTCCAAAGATTAGCGGCCTCGTTTTCAGGCCACGAATGCTGACCCATCTGCCAAGTGACGGCAGGGCCAAAGCCTAACGACCAGTTGCTCCAGAAGCCGTAGCGAGGATACTCTGCCTTGCTCTGGGCGAAGACGCTCGTGGAGGTCAGCAAAAGCGACATCACGACGCCTACTTTGATTAATTTTTTCAACATATTTTTTAATTTTAAAGTTGTTAATATTTCAATCTTTTGGACATATTTCGAATTGCAAAAGTACATAATTTTTTCATACTACGAAAAATATTTTTTTTCAATTTTCGTTAATGTGGCGAAAATAAGGCAGTTACGTTTTATAAAAATTTTCAAAAAGAGCGTTTTTGAGCCACAAAATGAACAATTTATCAACAAATACAAGCAACAATGAATGCAATAAAAGTGAACATTGGGCACGTATTCGGCCTAGTAACAAAGGAAAACGTGCTACGGATGCAACCCGAAGTGTCGGCGGCCAAGCATCACCTCTTGAAGGGCGATGCGGCGGGGAACGATTTTTTGGGATGGGTGAACCTGCCGGAGGAGATTGACAGCGAGATGTTGGCGCGGCTGAAGGCCGACGTGGCGCGGCTGAAGGCCCAAAGCAGCGTGTTGGTGGTGATAGGCATCGGGGGCTCGTACCTAGGCGCCCGCATGGTGATTGAGGCCCTGCAGTCGGAGTTCGCCATGGCGAACCGCAACGGCAAGCCGTTCATAGTGTACGCCGGACACACGCTCGGTGAGGACTACTACAGCCAGTTGCTGGCATTCCTCGACGGCGAGGACTACAGTGTGGCCGTCATCTCCAAGTCGGGCACAACGACGGAGCCGGCCGTGGCCTTCCGCATCGTGAAGGCGCACCTGGAACAGAAGTACGGCAAGGCTGAGGCGGCCAGCCGCATCGTGGCCATCACCGACGCGCGCAAGGGTGCGCTGCACGAGATTGCGGCGAAGGCGGGCTACCCCATGTATGTGATTCCCGACAACGTGGGCGGCCGTTTCTCGGTGCTGACACCGGTGGGCCTGCTGCCGATAGCGATGGCGGGCTACGACATCGATCGGCTTCTTACGGGCGCGCGCGACATGCGCGAGATATGTATGGAGAAAGAGTCGCTGGAGGAGAATCCGGCGCTGCTGTATGCGGCGGTGCGGAATGCGCTGTACCGCAAGGGGGTGAAGGTGGAGATGCTGGTGAGCGCACCGCCGAGCCTGCGCTATTTGGCGGAGTGGTGGAAGCAGTTGTACGGCGAGAGCGAGGGCAAGGAGCACAAGGGTCTGCTGCCTCACAGCCTGAGCATCACCACCGACCTGCACTCGATGGGCCAGTATGTGCAGGAGGGTGAGCGGTTGATGATGGAGACGTTCATTCGCGTGAAGCAGCCAGCCGCCCGCGTTCCCGTACCCCTGGACGAGGAGAACCTGGACGGGATGAACTACCTGGTGAACAAGACGTTGACCGAAATCAACGACTGCGCCACCGAGGGTACCGTCGAGGCGCACGTGTCGGGCGGGGTGCCCGTGGTGGAACTGGAGGTGGAGCGTGTGGACGAGTACACGCTTGGCCAGTTGATCTACTTCTTCGAGTTTGCCTGTGGCGTGAGCGGCTACACGCTGGGGGTGAACCCGTTCGACCAGCCCGGCGTGGAGGCTTACAAGAAGAACATGTTCCGCCTGCTGGGCAAGCCCGGTTTCTAGGGGATGTTCCGCAGGGGTTCCCTAGGTACTCCCTAGATACTCTCTTAATGAATACATAAACTGTGGAGCGATATGGGATCATATGGTCTCATATCGCTCCAAGGTTTTCAGAAGGGGAGGTCGCCGAGGGGTTCGGTGTCGCTGTTGAGGATGTCGGCCAGGGGGTTGCTGACGGGCTGTCCGTCGTCGTTTCGCTGGCGGCCGGAAAGGAGGATGAGGCTGTCGGCCACCACTTCGGTTACGTGGCGCTTGTTGCCTTCGCGGTCTTCCCAGGAGCGGCTTTGCAGGCGGCCTTCGATATATACCTGGTCGCCCTTGTGGAGGATACGCTCGGCCACGTCGGCCAGACCGCGCCAGCAGACGACGTTGTGCCACTCGGTGATTTCCACTTTCTCGTTGTCGCGCGTGCGGCGGCTTTCGGTGGTGGCCAGGGGGAATGATGCTTTCTTGACGGGGGTCGGGCCCTCGGAGGGGAATGTTACGACGTCGGGTTTTCTACCTACGTTTCCTACCAGAATTACTTTGTTTACTCCAATCATAATGTCGTTTTTCTTCGAGTTGATTCAGGCCGCGAAAGTACTACATTTTCCCGACATGGGCAGCGGAAAGATATTCACAATTGGCGCAAGTACCTGTCAATCAATCGTGGCAGTGGGAAATCTTTTATTTGTCCCGCCGTCAGGCAGCGCATATTTTCCGGCAAAAGCGTCGGTCGCGAGGGCAATTGTGCCTGCACGAAGCGGGCGTGGATGGTGCGGTGGGTGAGCTGGTGGAGGAACGTCGGGGAGCATTGGGCATCGGGGATTGGGAATTGAAAATTTTCCTCGGCGAACCGTCGCATGGCCTGTTGCAGTTCGCCATCCGACAGCTCACGGTCGGCCTCAAGGAGGGGGAACTGGTAGAGGCCGCGCCAGATGTCCTGGTCCGTGCGCTGCTGCATGACGGTGTACTCACGACCTGCCTCCTGCCAGCGGGGGTGCAGATAGTAGAACCAGCGATCCTTGGGCCTGGCCTTGGCCGGCTTGACGGGCAACAGCTCGATACGGCCGGTGCGCAGCGCCACGCACTCGTCGGCGAACGGACAAGCCTCGCAGTCGGGCCGGGGCTTGCACTGCAGGGATCCGAAATCCATCAGCGCGGCATTGAAGCGGTCTGGGTGGCGGCAATCCATCTGCTTCAGCAGCAGAGCCTCGAACTCGTTGTAGGCGGCGGCGGTGCCGATGGGTGTGGCGATGCCGTGGAGGCGGCTTATAAAGCGGTAGACGTTGCCGTCGATGACAGGATACGGGAGGCGGAAGGCGAACGAGGCGATGGCGGCGGCGGTGTAGCGCCCCACACCCTTCAGGCGCAAGATACCCTCATAGGTGTCAGGGAACCGGCCCCGGCATTCTTGCATAATGTATTGCGCACCCGCGTGTACGTTGCGCGCACGCGAGTAGTAACCCAACCCCTGCCAGAGGCGGAGCACCTGCTGCTCCGAGGCGGCGGCCAGGTCGGCCACGGTGGGGAAGGCTTCGAGGAAGCGGTGGTAGTAGTCGCGTCCCTGCTCTATGCGTGTCTGTTGGAGGATGATTTCGGAGAGCCAGATGCGGTAGGGGTCGTCAATGCCGCGCCAGGGGAGCGAGCGGCCAAAGTCGGTGTACCAAGAGTCCAATTTTTGTGAAAAAGACATATTCCGGGAGTGAAAATGCAACGTTAAGTGCCTGAAAAATGTTTGTTAAAAACGTTTTTTAGTTTTTTTTCATATCAGTGTGTTGCAGTGTGTTACGATTATCGAAATGTTAAAAAAAATTAAAATCCGTTTTTTCGGGGCCGTGAGGTTTTGCCATGTCGGAAAAAGGTAGTACTTTTGCAGCCGTTTTTCGCCCTTGCGCGTCGAACAAAATGTATTAACGTAAACGAACAACAAAAAGTATACAGCAATGTCAAAGAAATGTGAAATTACCGGAAAGAAAGTGATTGTTGGCAACAACGTGTCGCACTCGCGCATCCACACCAAGCGCACCTTCGCCCCCAACCTGCAGACCAAGAAGTTCTACATTCCCGAGGAGGACATGTGGATCACCCTGAAGGTCTCCGCCAAAGGCATGCGCATCATCGCCGCCGCCGCAGGCCACCTGCAGTTCTAACCCCCGGAAGACCCAAAGTCTTACATAGTTCAATCAATTTATTAACCTTAACAAGAAAGAGGTATTACCAATGATCGTAGTTCCCATTAAAGAAGGCGAGACCCTCGAAAGAGCCCTCAAGAAACTGAAACGCAAGTTCGACAAGACCGGAGTGGTGAAGGAGATGCGCCGTCGTCAGCAGTTCATCAAGCCCAGCGTCGTCAACCGCGAGAAGAGACTGAAGGCCATCTACATCCAGCAGCTGCGCCAGCAGGAACTGGACAAGTAGTCCCTTCCGAGTCAGCCTCCGCAACTGGAGACACGCATTGAAAGGAAAAACCCCGGGCCAAGGCCCGGGGTTTTCTGTGTATATAAAGGCGGGCGCCCTGCGGGCGCCCGCCGTGAGAATTACTGCTGGCTGGCGGTGATGCGCTCGAGCCACTTCAGCATGCCGAACATGACGGCCATGGCGATGATGCAGATGAGGGCGAAGACCAACCAGGTGTACCACAGCTTGGCGAAGCTGTTGAGCATGGTAACACCGAGGAAGATGATGAGATTACCCAGCGCAGTGGCGGCGAGCCACAGACCCTGGCAGATACCCTGCAGGTGCTTGGGCGCAATCTTGGAGACAAAGCTCAGACCCAGCGGGCTGATGAAGAGCTCGGCCACCGTGAGGAAGAAGTAGGTAACAATCAGCACCCATGCACCACACTTCTGGGCTGCGATGGTGGCTGCGTCCTGGGCCATGAAGGCGGTGCCGGAGGGGTAACCCACCACCATGCTGAAGATGGTAAGGAAGATGTAGGCGCAGGCAGCCAGTCCCATACCGATGGCAATCTTACGGGGCGTGGAGAACTTGCGGCCCCACGGGGTGTTGAAGAGCCACATGATGACGGGCGTGAGGAAGATGACGAGGAAGGGGTTGAGGAACTGCCACACCTCGGGAGCCACCTGGTCGGAGTTGACGAAGTTGCGGGTGAAGATGGTCAGCGACTGGGTGTTCTGGTGGAACGAGAACCAGAAGAACATCACGATACCAAGCACGGCATAGAGGCCGGCCATGCGCTGCTTGATGTCCTTGGCCATGGCCACGCGCTCCTCGGCGGTGTACTCGGCCACCTCTTTCTTCTCTTTCTTGGCGGGATTGGGGAATATCTTCTTGCTGACGAGGAAGATCAGGAGGGAGAGAAGCATGGCGGCCACCGAGGCGATGAAGCTGTAGTGGATACCGGTGTTGAAGACACCCAGGTAACTCTCGCAGGCAGCCTGCATGTTGGCGGGGTCGAAGTTGGTGTTGGATTCCGACATCCAGGTGGTCAGGTTGGCCATCTGGGTGGCATCGATATCGCCGTTCAAGAACTGGTGGCAGACGGCGGGAAGGTCGGAGTTGTAGGTCATTCCGCTGCGGCCAAGCCACCACTTGCGGATGGCAGGAGCCACGAACGGGGCGAAGACGCCGCCGATGTTGATGAAGACGTAGAAAATCTGGAAGCCCGGGTCGCGCTTGCTCTGCGCATCGGCAAGGGCTTCGGGACCCTTCTTCGCGGCCTCGGCTTCGAGGTTGTCGTACATCTGGCCGACGATGGCCTGCAGGTTGCCCTTGAAGAGACCGTTACCGATGGTGATGAGCAGCAGGGCTGCGCAAATCAGCACCAGCATCGGAGTGGCACTCTCGGGAGTAACGGTGGTGGGGATGGAGAGCATCACGTAGCCCACAGCCATCACGATGAGACCGGTGGCAATGGTGCCCTTGAAATTTTGGAGCTTGTCGGCAATGATACCTCCGGGGAGGGCCATGATGTAAATCATGAAGTAAAATACCGAGAAGATGAGACCTGCCGTCGCGTCGGAGAGGCCGAACTTCGAGCAGAGGAACAGCACGAGGACGGCGTTCATGATGTAATAGCCGAAACGCTCGCCCATGTTGCTCAATGCTGCCCAGATTAGTCCTTTGGGGTGTCCTTTGAACATAATTGTGTAAGTTTTTGGTTTATAATGTATTGAATTAATGAATACAATATTAATAATATGCAAAGATACGAAAAAAAGCGGATATACCAAGCATGGTGGCAATTTTTTTTGTAATTTTGCAGCGTGAACATGGACTACCTGATACAACAAACGGTTGATACTCTGCTTGCTGGAGGCACCATTCTCTATCCCACCGACACCATCTGGGGCGTGGGATGCGACGCCCGCAACCACAATGCCGTGGAGAAGCTCTACGCGCTGAAGCAGCGCGACCGCAGCAAAAGCATGCTGGTGCTCGTTCGGAGTTCGGAGTTCGGAGTTCGGAGTTTTCCAGGTGCGGCAGCCATAACCCCGTCCACCTCTTTCCTCTCTTCTCCCTCACAACGGCCTACAACCTACATCCTGCCGGAGGCCATGTGGCGGCCAGTGTTGGGCGACAACATAGCAGACAACCTGCCGGCCGAAGACGGATCTCTGGGTATCCGTGTGCCGCAACACGCCTTCTGCCAGGAGGTGATACATCGACTGGGGGCACCGCTGGTCAGCACCTCGGCCAACCTCTCGGGGCGCCCCTCCCCCACTATATATAATGATATAGACGACGAGTTGAAACGTCGCGTGGACTTCTGTGTGACGCCACTGGCGGAATTCATGTCATCCGAGACCTGCGGCAGCCGCATCGTCAAGGTCGGGGCCGACGGCAACGTCAGCGTGCTACGGCCATAGCGGCCACCACCTCGGGACTACCGCAGTCCAAATCAACCACTTCGCAATCGCCGTCGGTCAAAGCCGACAGCATACTTCCAAAACCCTTGATGCCGGTGCCGCGGCATTTGAGGACGGCCTCCTTGCGAGTCCAGAGGCGGAGGAAAGCCATCACAGGGTCGGCGGCAGCGCGCACCGCAGCCAACTCCTCGGGGGTGCATACACGCTCCACGAGGCCATCGCTCATGCGGCGGCGACTCTCCACATCGATGCCCACTCTGCCCTCATGCGATATGGCTACGGCCACCGCCCGGCGGCAGTGGCTGAGGCTGACCGAGAGGTCGGGACGCGAGGGCAGGCTGGGGGCTCCCTGAACGTTGTGACCAACGGACACCTCGGCGCCGACAAGGCGCGACAACAGGCGGCGAGCGGCCGTACGCTGGGCTTCCAGCGTCGGCCACTCGCCGCATTCAACAGCCCACTGCGCGTCAGGCCTTGCCGATGATGTCATAGGGGACGGTGTCGCCTTGGGGCATCACGCGCGGTTCCTCGATGGTGCCAAACTGCTGCTCGTACCGATGGAGGTTGTCGTTCAGGGCAGCCAGCAGGCGCTTGGCGTGCAGCGGGTGCATGATGACGCGCTGGCGCACCATGGCGCCGTCGGTGCCAGGCAGCATCTGGGCGAAGTCGAGGGTGATTTCGGAGGGCGAGTGGCTGATGACGGCGAGGTTGGAGTAGGTGCCGCGGGCCACTTCGGGCGCGATGTTGAGCTTGAGGTTCTGTTCTTTCTGGTTTGCCATAGTGAAAATATTTTACCAAGATAACGCCAGAACGCTCCCTTTATTGTCCGCAAAAAACTTGAAAAATTTTCGCTCAAAACCACAAAAACAGCCGTTTTTTGCCTATTTTCAACTGGCTGATAACTAGCGTTTAGAAGGTATCATCTTCTTCCTCTCTTCTTCTTAACTTAATACCCTCTAGTGCATGGGTGGGGAAAACAAAAAAGCCCCCTGAACCGGGGAGCTTTTCTCATGGCATGGCAAATCGGTAATGCCGAGCCTACCCGACAGACTCTTCGCACTTGGCCATCCGGTTTTCCAACTCGGCAATCTTGGCCACGTACAGTTCCTCGCGCTGGCGAGCGCACAGTTTGATATGGGATTCAAATGCCGTAATCACCAGCAAGATAACGAGTGCAAGAAAAGGCTATTGCTTGATATATGGCCCTTTGTCGTCTTCGATAAAGTACATTTTATTGCCTTCCACGAGGAAATTATCTGTCCAAGAATAATCTCCTCCATCATAAGTATATGTTACTACAACAGAACCATGATAAGGGGTAACTATTCGGTACGTGAATGGGGCTTCTACCTTTCCTTTCATTTTCCCAGTGTAGTCTGCGTTGAAAGAATAAAAATCACCACCTCTCACCCACTTTCCAACAATATGCTCGTTGCTGATATCACTGGAGGAAGAGGTCTCATCTTTGCCGCAAGCGGAGAAGAGGGCGGCCACAACGAAGGTCATTGCGAAGAATTTTAGCGCTTTCTTCATGTTTTTTGTTGCCAGTTATATACCATCGGCCCGTCGGTTTTTTGTTTTCCTTGGCTCTAGGCATGAATGGGTACAACGGAAGAAAGTGGAGCCATCCATTTATGTCTCTATCTTCTCGTGTAAGGGTCTGGACTTCCCTGCAAAGTGAATATAAAGGTGTTCTGAACCGCTCCACAAAAGGATGTATTATGGGTATATACAATCCCAATGGAGCATCTCGGATTTCCTTTATTCCAAACTTTGCAGTCATTGTGCAAATTGTCCAGATTTACACGATTGGAACAAGGCGAAAATGCGCTTTCTTTCGGCAAACCGTTCTGTTGGTTTGCAAGTGCAAAGGTACGAACTTTTTCGGAACTGGCCAAAAATAATTTTTCCCCACAAAAAAGAAAAGGGTTCCGGAGTTGCATCCGGAACCCTTGGGATTTTTTCAGACGAAGGTTTAGTTCTCCTTGGCGGCACTCATGGCGGGGGCGTTGCCAACGAGGATGTCCTGGTACTCGCGCAGGCCGGTGCCGGCGGGGATGAGGTGGCCGACGATGACGTTCTCCTTCATGCCGACCAGCGTGTCGACCTTGGCGTTGATGGCGGCCTCGGTGAGCACTTTGGTGGTTTCCTGGAAGGAGGCGGCGGAGATGAACGACTTGGTCTGGAGCGAGGCGCGGGTGATGCCCTGGAGTACCTGCTTGCAGGTGGCGGGGTGTGCGTCGCGCACGGTAACCAGTCGCTTGTCCTGACGGCGGAGCGAGGAGTTCTCGTCGCGCAGCTCGCGGGCGGTGATAATCTGGCCCACGGAGAGGTTCTCGCTGTCGCCGGCGTCCTCGACCACTTTCATGCCGAAGATGCGGTCGTTGACGTTGCCGAAGTCGAGCTTGTTGACGAGGTCGCCTTCGAGGAAGCGGGTGTCGCCCGGGTCTTCGATTTCGACCTTGCGCATCATTTGGCGCACGATGACCTCGAAGTGCTTGTCATTGATTTTCACACCCTGCAGGCGGTAGACCTCCTGCACCTCGTTGACGATGTATTCCTGCACCTTCATGGGGCCCTTGATGGCGAGGATGTCGCTGGGGGTGATGGCACCGTCGGAGAGCGGGGTGCCGGCCTTGACGTAGTCGCTGTCCTGGGCCAGGATCTGCTTGGAGGTGGGGATGAGGTAGGAGCGCTGCTCGCCGGTCTTGGAGGTGATGGTTACCTCGCGGTTGCCGCGCTTGAGTTTCTTGGCAATGGAGACGATGCCGTCCACCTCGGCCACGATGGCGGGGTCGGAGGGGTTGCGGGCCTCAAAGAGCTCGGTGACGCGGGGCAGACCGCCCGTGATGTCGCCAGCCTTGCCGAAGGAGCGCGGAATCTTGACCATGATGTCGCCAGCCTTGAGTTGCTGCCCCTGCTCGACACCGATGTGGGCGCCGACGGGGAGGTCATATACCTTGAGGACATTGCCTTCGGAGTCGACGACACTGAGTGTGGGGTTCTTGGTACGCTGACGGGACTCGATGACCACCTTGTCCTGGAGGCCGGTCTGGGCATCGCTCTCGACACGGTAGGTGACGTTCTCGATGACATTCTCGAAGGAGACCTTACCGGCCACATCGGAGATGATGACGGCATTGTAGGGATCCCACTCGGCGATGAGCTCGCCTTTCTGCATCATGTCGCCAGATGCCTTGTAGAGCTTGGCGCCATAGGGTAGCAGCGAGGAGAAGAGGGTGATGTCGGTCTTGGGGTCGACGATGCGCATCTCGGCCGAGCGACCCATGACAACGTGGTACGTGTTGCCCTCAACATCGGTGTAGGGGATGGAGCGGAGCTCGTCGATGACGAGACGACCCTCGTACTTGGCCTGGAGGCTGGAGGTGGTACCGATGTTGCCACCGGCCACACCGCCGACGTGGAAGGTACGGAGGGTGAGCTGCGTACCGGGCTCGCCGATGGCCTGTGCGGCGATAACGCCGACGGCCTCGCCCTTCTGCACCATCTTGCCGGTGGCCAAGTTGCGGCCATAGCACTTGGCGCAGACGCCATGCTTGGACTCGCAGGTGAGGACGGAACGGATTTCGACCTCCTCGATGGGGGAATTCTCGATTTTCTTGCAGATTTCCTCGGTGAGTTCCTCGCCGGCACGGGCGATGAGTTCGCCCGTCTGGGGATGGTAGATGTCGTGGACAGAGGTGCGACCAAGAATCTTCTCGCCGAGGCTCTGCACGATGTCCTCGCCCTTCTTGAGGGCGGTGGTGGGCAGGCCGCGGAGGGTGCCGCAGTCTTCCTCGTTGATGATAACGTCGTGGGCCACGTCGACCAGACGGCGGGTGAGGTAACCGGCGTCAGCCGTTTTCAGAGCGGTATCGGCCAGACCCTTACGGGCACCGTGGGTGGAGATGAAGTACTCGAGTACCGAAAGACCTTCCTTGAAGTTGGAGATAATGGGGTTCTCGATAATTTCGTTACCCGAGGCACCGGCTTTCTGCGGTTTGGCCATCAGGCCGCGCATGCCGGAGAGCTGACGAATCTGCTCCTTGCTACCACGGGCACCCGAATCGTACATCATGTAGATGGGGTTGAAGCCCTGGTTGTCGGCCTTGAGCTGCTTCATCAGCGTCTCGGTGAGCTGGTTGTTGGTGTTGGTCCAGATGTCAATGACGTGGTTGTAGCGCTCGTTGTTGGTGATTAGACCCATGGCGTACTGTGCCATGACCTCTTCGACCTCCTCGTTGGCCTTCTCGATGAGACCTTCCTTCTCGGTGGGGATGATGACATCGCCGAGGTTGAAGGAGAGACCGCCGCGGAATGCCTGGCGGTAGCCCATGTTTTTGATGTCATCGAGGAAGGCGGCGGTAACGGCGTTGCCGCACTCGGTGAAGATGTCGCCGATGATGTCGCGCAGCGACTTCTTGCCCATCACCTGGTTGATGTAGCCGTACTCGGTGGGGACCACCTGGTTGAAGATGACTCGGCCCACAGTGGTACGGAGACGATTGGTCTTGATGTAATGGCCTTTCTCATCGAGGAGAGGATTACCCTTGCCATCGCGTTTGATTTCAAACTCGGTGCGGCTGTGAATAGCAATCTCGGCGGGAGTATTGCAATCAATGTCAGTCAGCACATTGCCGTCCGCATCCTTAATCACCTCGGAGAAGGTCTTGTCGCTCTTGATGTAGGCATACTCGTCGCGACCGACGGCAGCATCCAGCTGGACGCTGATGCAGGCGTTGAGGTCGACGCGACCCTCGCTGTAAGCGATGATGACCTCCTCGGCAGAATAAAAGCGCTGACCCTCGCCTTTCACCTTCTCGGTGGCAGTGGTGTGGCGCGGTTTGGTCATATAGTAGAGACCCAGCACCATGTCCTGCGAAGGGACGGTGATAGGAGCACCATTGGCGGGGTTAAGGATGTTGTGAGTGGAGAGCATCAGCAACTGCGCCTCGAGGATGGCAGCATTGCCCATAGGCACGTGGACTGCCATCTGGTCGCCATCGAAGTCGGCGTTGAAGCCAGTACAGACAAGCGGATGCAGGCGGATGGCCTTGCCCTCGACAAGACGAGGCTGGAAAGCCTGGATACCCAGACGGTGCAGCGTAGGAGCACGATTGAGGAGGATGGGGTGTCCCTTGAGGATGTTCTCAAGGATTTCCCACACAACGGGCTCCTTGCGATCCACGATGCGCTTGGCCGACTTGACGGTCTTCACCAACCCGCGCTCAAGAATCTTGCGGATGACGTATGGTTTGAAGAGTTCGGCGGCCATATCCTTGGGCAGGCCGCACTCGTGCATATTCAATTCAGGACCGACGACAATAACCGAACGACCGGAATAGTCGACACGCTTACCGAGCAGGTTCTGGCGGAATCGTCCCTGCTTACCCTTGAGGGCATCGGAAAGCGACTTGAGGGCGCGGTTGGACTCGGATTTCACGCTGGAAACCTTGCGGCTGTTGTCGAAGAGGGAGTCTACCGCTTCTTGAAGCATGCGCTTCTCGTTACGCATAATGACTTCCGGAGCCTTGATCTCAACGAGGCGTTTCAAGCGGTTATTACGAATGATGACGCGACGATAAAGCTCATTGATGTCAGAGGTGGCAAAACGTCCACCATCCAGCGGCACCAAAGGACGCAGGTCGGGAGGAATGACCGGAATGATATTCATAATCATCCACTCTGGACGGTTGTCCAGTCCCCGAGCCTGCATGTTTTTCTGAGATTCGCGGAACGACTCAATTACGTTCAATCGCTTAAGTGCCTCCTGCTTGCGAGCCACGGCGTTCTCACGAGAAGCCTTATCTCGGAGTTCATACGAGAGCCTATCCAAATCCAAATCGCACAGGAGTTTGTAGAGTGCCTCGGCACCCATGCCGGCGATAAACTTGTCCGGGTCGGTGTCGGGGAGTTGCTCATTACCTTCAGGTAACGTGTCCTTGATATAGTAATACTCCTCTTCCGTAAGCAAGGCATATTTTTGGACAGGGCCTTCGTTGAGTACAGCCTTGCCAGGCTGCATAACGATGTATTTCTCGTAATAAATAACCTGATCCAGTTTCTTGGACGGGATATTGAGAAGCGTGCCAATCTTGTTGGGGAGGGAACGGAAGAACCAGATGTGGGCAATGGGGACAACCAGTTCGATATGACCCATGCGCTCGCGACGGACTTTTTTCTCGGTAACCTCGACACCGCATCGGTCGCAGACGATTCCCTTGTATCTGATACGTTTGTATTTCCCACAATGGCACTCCCAGTCGCGGGTGGGTCCGAATATACGTTCGCAGAACAGACCATCGCGTTCGGGCTTGTATGTACGATAGTTAATGGTTTCTGGCTTCGTCACCTCGCCATAGGAACGCCGTTTTATGGATTCGGGCGATGCCAAGCTGACGGTAATCGAATTGAAATCAGTCTTTAACTGTGATTCTTGTTTAAAAGCCATGTTCTTTTCTACTTGAAAAATTAATCAAACGTTACCTCAAGACCCAAGCCACGCAGTTCGTGGACAAGGACGTTAAATGATTCGGGAATTCCCGGAAGCGGCATATTGTCGCCCTTGACGATGGACTCGTATGCCTTGGCACGTCCCACCACGTCATCGGACTTGACGGTGAGCACTTCTTGCAATACGTGCGATGCGCCGTACGCCTCGAGAGCCCAGACCTCCATCTCACCGAAACGCTGTCCTCCAAAGTTGGCTTTACCGCCAAGGGGCTGCTGGGTGATGAGGGAGTATGGACCAATGGAACGGGCATGCATCTTGTCGTCAATCATGTGGTGCAACTTGAGCATATAGATGTACCCCACAGTGGCAGGCTGGTCGAAACGGTCGCCAGTCTCACCATCATAGAGATAGGTTCGGCCATTTTCGGGAAGACCTGCCTCACGCATATAGCCGTTAATCTGCTCAAGCGTGGCACCATCAAAAATGGGAGTCTTGAAACGTTTGTTAAGTTTCTTGCCGGCCCAGCCGAGGACAGTCTCGTAAATCTGTCCCAAGTTCATACGCGAAGGCACACCAAGGGGGTTGAGCACAATGTCAACCGGTGTACCATCGGCAAGGAACGGCATGTCTTCAGCACGGACAATCTTGGACACAATACCCTTGTTACCATGACGGCCTGCCATCTTATCACCGATACGAAGCTTGCGCTTCATGGCAATATAAACTTTTGCCATCTGAACAATGCCACTAGGAAGTTCGTCGCCAACTGTGAGAGCAAACTTATTGCGCGTGAAACGGCCGGAAATCTCGCGATACTTGATATTGTAATTATTCAATAACTCTTTGATCAGCGCATTCGTCTCCTTATCGGTAGTCCATTTGTTAGGACTCACCTCCGTATAGTCAATACTCTTGAGCGTTTTGGCAGAGAACTTTACCTTCTTGGGGATAACCTCTTCACGATGATTAGTGTAAACACCGTTAGATACCTTACCGTTAAGAAGAATCAACAGGCGCGAAATGAGCTTGTCCTTGAGTTCTTCACACTCAAATTTGTACTCTTCCTCGGGTTTGGCAAGCAATTCCTTTTCCTTGGTTCGAGCCTTACGGTCGCGAATGACACGTGCAAACAATTTCTTGTCGATGACAACTCCGTGCATCGAGGGCGGAACCTTGAGCGAGGCATCTTTCACATCGCCTGCCTTATCGCCAAAAATAGCCCGCAGGAGTTTCTCTTCCGGGGTAGGATCAGACTCTCCCTTGGGGGTTATCTTGCCAATCAGAATATCACCCTCTTTCACTTCTGCACCAATGCGAATGATACCATTCTCATCCAAATCCTTGGTGGCATCATTACCCACATTGGGTATATCGCGAGTGAGCTCTTCATTACCACGCTTGGTCTCGCGAACCTCAAGCGTAAACTCTTCAACATGGACAGAGGTAAAAATATCCTCACGAACCACTCTCTCCGAAATCACTACAGCATCCTCGAAATTATAGCCCTTCCACGGCATGAAAGCCACCATCATATTGCGGCCAAGAGCCAGTTCGCCTGCCTGTGTAGCATATCCTTCACAAAGAACCTGTCCCTTTTTAACCTTGTCGCCTTTCTTGACAATGGGGCGGAGGTTAATCGCTGTCGAATGATTTGTTCTCTGATATTTTGTGAGTTTGTATTCCTTGATATCATCGTCGAATGAAACTAGACGATCCTTTTCCGTTCTATTATGACGGATAACTATCTTTGTGGAATCAACAAACTCCACAATACCATCAACTTCTGCATTAAGGAGAACCCTGCTATCATGAGCAACAGCTTCTTCTATTCCCGTGCCCACTATCGGAATTTCGGGATTAAGCAGTGGCACTGCCTGCCGCATCATATTCGAACCCATCAGGGCACGGTTGGCATCGTCATGCTCAAGGAAAGGAATAAGGGAGGCTGCAATAGAGGCAATCTGATTTGAGGCAATATCTATAAGATCAATTTCCTCCGGGGAAACTATTGGGAAGTCAGCTTGACGACGAGCCTTAACCCTGCTTGCGATTATCTTTCCACCATCATCTTGCGGAGTTGTTGCCTGTGCCACGGTCTTGTTCTCTTCCGCTTCGGCAGACAAATACACTGGATTTTCATTCAACAACACTTGTCCTTTGAGAACCCTCTGGTACGGGGTTTCAATGAATCCAAGTTCATTGATTTTAGCATATACGCAAAGAGAAGAAATAAGTCCAATATTTGGTCCTTCCGGGGTCTCGATGGTACACAGACGTCCATAGTGCGTATAGTGAACGTCGCGGACTTCAAAACCCGCACGCTCTCGAGAAAGGCCACCAGGACCCAAAGCAGATATGCGTCGTTTGTGTGTCAGTTCTGCCAAAGGATTGGTTTGGTCCATAAACTGACTCAACTGATTTGTACCAAAGAAAGAATTAATTACAGAAGACAGCGTTTTGGCATTAATTAATTCTGCAGGTGTAAACACCTCATTGTCTCGCACATTCATGCGCTCACGAATTGTGCGGGACATACGAGCCAAACCCACTCCGAACTGATTGGCCAATTGTTCTCCTACTGTGCGGATACGACGATTTGACAAATGGTCAATGTCATCCACTTCTGCTTTTTGGTTTATCAATTCAACCAAATACTTAATGATAGAGGTTATGTCCTCTTTGGTGAGCACTCGAATGTTATCCGCTACATTCAAATTCAGTTTTGTATTGATTCTGTAACGGCCTACATCGCCCAAATCGTATCTCTTTTCCGAAAAGAATAGTTTCTCAATAATGCTACGGGCCGTTTCCTCATCCGGGGGTTCCGCATTACGCAATTGACGATAAATATACTCGCAAGCCTCTTTTGCATTATTGGCAGTATCTTTGCGTAGAGTGTTATAAATTACGGAATAATCTATTCCGTCCCTGTCTTCTGCTTTTATTAGTATTGATTTTATATCCATATTGAGAATCTTCTCAATATGCTCTGCTGTAAGTTCGATATCCCTCTCTATCACCACCTCTGTGCGTTCCATAGAGACCACCTCTCCAGTATCTTCATCAACAAAATCCTCAGTCCACGATTCCACCACACGAGCAGCGAGTTGCTTACCCAAAACCTTTTTAAGGTTGCTCTTTGTAACTTTAACCTCGTCTGCAAGTTGGAAAATGTCTAGGATATCTTTGTCTGTTTCATAACCGATGGCACGAAGCAGTGTTGTGATGGGGAGTTTCTTTTTGCGGTCAATATATGCATACATCACATTATTGATGTCCGTCGTGAACTCCATCCACGAACCCTTGAAGGGGATAATTCGGGCGGAATAAAGTTGAGTGCCATTGGAATGGTACTGTGTTCCAAAAAACACGCCCGGGGAACGGTGCAATTGGGAAACAACAACACGCTCGGCTCCGTTTATAACAAATGTTCCCTTGGGTGTCATATACGGAATCATTCCAAGATAAACATGGGTTTCCGATGCTTGGAAATCATCGTTTTCAGGATCTTTACAGCTCAACTTCATCTTGGCCTTGAGCGGCACACTATAGGTCAAGCCACGTTCGATGCACTCTTCGATGGAATAACGAGGAGGATCAATGTAATAATCCAAGAATTCAAGTTCAAAATTGTTTCGCGCATCCGTAATGGGGAAGTTCTCCTTAAAGACCTTGAACAAGCCTTCCTCCAAACGGTTGTCTGGATTGGTCTCAATCTGGAAGAAATCTCTGAAAGACTTAACTTGAATATCCAAAAAATCAGGATAGTCAAACTTTCGTACTGACGCGAAATTTACTACTGTGGTTTCTTTTTTTGCCAAGGGACTAATAATTATTCGTGTTCTATAATTGATCGCGAGTGAGAAGAGTGTATCCCACTAGGGGGAGATGGCAGGTTACGTGGCTTATGGACTAAAATCCATAGCAACAAGGAATAGGCACTCCAGTCAAAGCTGGAGGCCCTATTCCTCGTACATGATAGAAAGGGGCAACCTTACTTGATTTCAACTTCGGCGCCGGCCTCTTCAAGGGCTTTCTTCAGGCTTTCAGCCTCGTCCTTGGAGATACCTTCCTTCACGGGCTTGGGAGCACCGTCGACGAGCTCTTTGGACTCTTTCAGACCCAAGCTGGCCATGTCTTTGACGGCCTTCACGACACCGAGTTTCTTGGTGGCATCGGGCACACCCTTTAGGATGACATCGAAGGAGGTCTTCTCCTCTGCGGCGGCAGCACCACCAGCAACGGGGGCAGCGGCAACTGCAACAGCAGCAGCGGCGGGTTCAATGCCGTACTCCTCTTTCAGGACATCAGCGAGTTCTTTAACTTCTTTAACGGTAAGGTTAACCAGTTCTTCAGCGATAGCTTTGATATGTTTTGGCCTTTTAACGGGAGCCACCCCGTTCTGAATTTGAGCTGTTGTTAGCGTTCCTCCAAAGTTTTCAGTACACCAGTGATGGTATTTGCACCCGACTGGAGCTGCGAAAGCACGTTTTGGACAGGCGACTGCAGCAGGGCAACGACATCAGCGATAAGTTCGTTCTTGGACTTGATATTGACAAGTTCGTCAAGATGCTCGTGGCCGATGTAGAAGCACTCTTCCACGTAGGCTCCTTTAAGAACAGGCTTGGTTGCGTTCTTTTCGGCAGCGCGGAAGTCCTTGATGAGTTTGGCGGGGGCATTGTTGGTGTTCGAAAGCATTATGGCGGTTTCACCCTTGATCACCTGGAAGAGCTCGGAATAGTCAAAACCGGTTTTCTCGAGCGCTTTGATGAGAAGAGTGTTCTTCACAACCTCCAGTTTGATTTCCTTGCGAAAAGCAGCACGACGCAGTTTACTGGTCTGCACCGAGTTAAGACCTCCTATATCTGCGATGTAGAGATTGGGATAGGCCTTGACTTCTTCACACAAAGAGTCAATCAGCTGGTCTTTGAGTTCTTTTCTCATAATGTTCCTTAAAATTAGTTTGGATGTTACAAGGTAGCGGCTTTGGTATCAACCTTGACACCAGGGCTCATAGTGCTACTGATGGCAATGCTCTTGACGTAAGTACCTTTGGCGGCACTGGGTTTGAGCTTCAAAATCATCTGGAGCACCTCGCGGGCATTTTCGACAATCTTCTGATCGTCGAAGGAGCACTTGGCAACAGCGGTATGGATAATACCGAATTTATCGACCTTGAAATCGATTTTACCAGCCTTGGCTTCCTGGACGGCTTTGCCAACTTCCATAGTAACAGTGCCCGTCTTGGGGTTCGGCATGAGACCACGGGGACCGAGGATTCGTCCGAGGGCTCCAATCTTGGGCATGCAACTGGGCATGGTGATAATAACGTCGACATCGGTCCAACCACCCTTAATCTTGTCAATGTACTCGTCAAGACCATAGTAGTCGGCACCGGCATTTTTGGCTTCCTCCTCCTTGTCAGGGGTGCAGAGCACCAAGACACGGACGGTTTTACCCGTGCCGTGGGGCAGGGTTACACTGCCGCGAACCATCTGGTTGGCTTTGCGGGGGTCAACGCCGAGACGCACGTCGATATCAACCGAAGCATCGAACTTGGTGTAAGTGATTTGCTTAACGATGCTGACGGCTTCTTCGAGCGAATAGACCTTGCTCCCATCGAATTTGGCTACAGCCTCTTTTTGTTTCTTGGTTAATTTTCCCATGTTGGTTTGTTTTTGTGGTCGCCGCATAACTCAAGGCTATGCTACCACAGGTTAATTACTTTGTTTACTTGTTGAGGGGGTTCTCGCCAGTAACGGTGATACCCATGCTGCGCGCGGTACCAGCCACCATGCTCATGGCACTCTCCACGGTGAAGCAGTTGAGGTCGGGCATTTTGGCTTCGGCAATCTGACGCACTTGCTCCCAGGTGACAGAGGCCACTTTGACGCGGTTGGGTTCACCCGAACCCTTGGCGGCTTTGGAGAACTCTTTCAACTGGACAGCAACAGGAGGGGTTTTCAGTACAAAGTCAAAGGACTTGTCCGTATACACAGTGATGATGACGGGGACAACCTTGCCAGCTTGATCCTGTGTACGGGCATTGAACTGCTTGCAAAACTCCATGATATTCACGCCCTTGGCACCGAGAGCCGGGCCGACGGGGGGAGCGGGGTTTGCAGCACCGCCTTTGATTTGCAATTTAATCAATCCTGCAACTTCTTTTGCCATTGAGTTAAATTTTAAATAGGGTTAATTAATCGGTTACTGCTCTTTTTCCACCTGTGAGAAACTGAGTTCAAGAGGGGTCTTGCGACCGAAAATCTTGACCGTAACTTTCAGTTTCTTCTTTTCCTCATTGACTTCTTCAATGACACCTGTGAAACTGCTGAAAGCCCCATCGATGACCTTGATATTCTCGCCAATAATGAAATGGTCCAAACTGTCGGTACCATCAATCTGCTCATCCATCTTGCCGAGGATGCGGTTGATTTCGGCTTGGCGCATGGGTATGGGCTTGCCTTCGCGTTCGCGTAGGAAGTCGAGCACATTGGGCAGACTCTGGATGACGGGGATAATCTCGTCGCGGAGGTCGGCCTCGATGATTACGTAGCCAGGGAAATAGTTGCGATCCTTGACCACTTTCTTTCCATTACGGATAGCAACCACCTGTTCGGTAGGGATAAGCACCGTAGGGACATCGTCGCTCCAGCCACGTTTGGCCATTTCGTTCTCGATGTACTCTTTGGCTTTCTTTTCCTTGCCGCTGATTGCTCTGACGACATACCACTTTTTTTCCTGTTGTTCCATTTCTTGAAAGACAGTGTAAGAACAGTGAAATATACTCTTTGACCTTTTCACATTAACTGCTGGCGTCAAGTCTCAAAAAGGATTTGGGAAGCAAGACTCGCGCCGTTGAGCAGGGAAGCTATGCAATAAGGCTGTAAAAGTATCCAAGAATGCCCTGCCAACTCCACGAGTGGACACCAAAAACGATGTCCATTGCAAAGACTATAAGGGCGATGACTAGCGAAGCTACGGCAACGACAACGGCGCTGCTCTGTAGTTCTTTGAATGTGGGCCACGACACTTTGTGCACAAGTTCGTCGTAGCTGGACTTCACGTATTCACCAAACTTTGACATTTCTTTAAACTAGTTTATATTGGCAGGGGCAGAGAGAATCGAACTCCCAACAGCGGTTTTGGAGACCGTCATTATACCATTTAACTATGCCCCTGTGAAGCCGCGCCGATCGGCACGGCTTGCGTTATCTCGGGAATTAGTCGAGAATCTTGGTAACCTGGCCGGAACCCACAGTGCGGCCACCCTCGCGGATAGCGAAGCGGAGGTTCTCGTTCAGGGCGATGTCGGCGATGAGCTCAACGGTGATGGTGAGGTTGTCGCCAGGCATGACCATCTCGCGGCCCTCGGGCAGGATGATGGTACCGGTCACGTCAGTGGTACGGAAGTAGAACTGGGGACGGTAGTTGTTATGGAACGGGGTGTGGCGACCACCTTCCTCTTTCTTGAGGATATAGACAGCGGCCTCGAACTTGTGGTGGGGTTTGACCGAGCCGGGCTTGGCGATAACCATACCGCGGCGGATCTCGTTCTTGTCGATACCACGGAGGAGCAGACCGACGTTGTCGCCAGCCTCACCCTCGTCGAGGATCTTGCGGAACATCTCGACGCCGGTGACGGTGCTCTTCAGCTTCTCGGCACCCATACCGATGATGTCGACGGGGTCGCCGGTGTGGA
>CACZLT010000016.1 GCA_902782185.1 uncultured Bacteroidota bacterium
CCGCGGCGGTGGTAACCCACCACGGTACCCACGCGGCCGCTGAAGCCGCCCAATATGCCCATGACCTGCTTTGCCATGACGTTCTTCTCCCGTCTCCCCTCACAACGCACTTTCCCCCGTTTTATTGCCCCTTCCCCTACAGAACACGAACCAAGGCAAAACCTATACTTTACAAATCCCTGTTAATCACCTGTTTGTGTGTCAGGGGAAATCCGTCGGTTGCCAGAAAAATATTGTCCTCTTCGGTATGGATTTTTTTTCGTAATTTTGCATCGTCATTAGTAGACCTTCATCGTGCTGCGAAAACGCTATATACTGTTGGCAACCTGTCTGTTGCTGTGTGCCGTCTCATTGGCGCAGGCGTCCCGTTCCGCCCCCTTGGAGGTGCGGCGCGATGCCGATACGCTCCTCCGGGTGATATTCTCCCCCCTGCTGCCGCCCTCCCTGGCCGACACCGCCCTTTGCTGGCCGGGTCTGGTCATGGGTAACGGCCATCCGGGACATCCCGACCTCCCGACCGCCAGCGCATTGCTGCGCTTCCCTAAAGGCAGTGTTTTGAGAATCACTGCCATTGACGGCGATGAGACCCTCGTCCCGCTTCATTCCCCCTTGTCGAGTCCCCTGCCACCGGTGCCGCCACCTTCGGCCAAGAGTACCCCGATGCCCCCCGTCGCGCCCGACAAGGCGGTCTATTCCACCGACACCTTCTATCGCGGCGGCTCCCTGTGCCAGCTGGAAGACCTCGGCGTCATGGGCGAATGGCAGCTCTTCCGCCTCACCGTCCGCCCCCTGTCCTACAATCCTGTCAGTGGCACCCTGCGCCATTACCGCCGTCTTGCAGCCTCCCTCACCGCCACGGTGCCTCTGGCGGCCCCGCCTATCCGGGGCATTCCCGACCGCTACCTCCTCGTCGCTCCCCCGAAATACCGGGACATCCTGCAGCCCTTTGTCCACTGGAAGCGCAGGGAAGGTTTCGAGGTTGTCGAGCTTTATCCCGAAACCGCCCTCCGCGACAGCATCCAAGCCCTCATGCGCCCCCTCTTCACCGAGGCTACTCCCCTGGCACCCTCGCCGAAGTACATCCTGCTGGTGGGCGATGCCTCGGATCTACCTCCCTTTGTGGGTACCACCCACCCCTCCGGCTTCGACGACCACGCCACCGACCTCCCCTATGCCGACTTCACCGGCGACCATCTCCCCGACGCCCTCCTGGGCCGCTGGCCCGTGGCCGATACCGCCCAGTTGCGCCTTGTGGTGGACAAGACCCTGCGCTACGAACAGGGGCAATGGCTCGACACCGCCGCCCTGCGCCGTGTCCTGCTGGTGGCCGGTGCCGAGGAGCGTTCGGTGGCACCGACGACCACCAACGGGCAGGTCGACTACCTGGCACGTGAAATCAGGCTGCAGTACCCCGACATAGACACCCTCTGCTACCGCAACCCCGCCTCGGCAACACAGGTGTCCCATATCGTGTCCGAGATAGGGCAGGGGGTGGGGTTGGTCAATTACACCGCCCACTGTACCGCCAACGGGTGGTCGTCGCCATCCGTTACCGCCAGCACCCTCGACACTATCCCGTCCCACATGCCGATGCTCTACGTCAATAACTGCTGCCGTAGCAACAGTTTCTCCGGCCCCTGTTTCGGCCAGCAGCTGCTTCTTGCGCCACAGGGTGGCGGCATAGGGGTTATCGGCGCCACCAACGAGACCCTCTGGAACGAGGACTACTACTGGGCTGTCGGTGGAAAACACCCCGCTACCGTATCCCCCGTCTACGCCCCCTCTGCCGAGGGTGCCTTCGACAAGTGGATCGGTCGCCGACAGAGTGTGGTCTCGCAGGGCGAGTTGCTGCGGGAGGGCAACCTCTCCGTGGCGGCCTTTGGCTCCCCCTACGCTTCTTTCTATTGGGAGATATATTGTCTGCTGGGCGACCCCTCGCTCATGCCATTCATTGATGTTCCCCAGCCTATCGTCTTTGCCGTCGCCCAAGAGGTGCGCAATGGCCAGGTTGAACTCCCTGTCCTCGCCACCCCGGGTGTCAGGGTAACGGCCATGCAACACGGTCGATTGCTCGGTTTTGTCGATGTGGATAGTACGGGAACTGCCACCATTCCCTTGTGTGTGTCCCTCGACACTTCCCGGCTTATCTTCACCTCCACGGGTCGCAACAGGATTCCCCGCACCGACACGGTTCTTGTCCAGCCCACTGTCCACAGCGGAGTGGCACTGCGCAATGTCCTGTCAAGCGACAGCAATATAGCCTGTCTCGTGGAAAATGTTGGCACTGTCCGTCTCGACAGCCTTCGGATAACCCTTGCCCAAACGGACGAGGACACCCTTTGGGGTGCCGTCGTTGCCGTCCAGTCCCTGCTGCTGCCCCCCCTCCTTCCAGCGGCATCCCGCGAGGTGATACTGCCCATCCGCCTGACCGGCATTGGCTACTTGCCCTTGTGGCAGGCACATATCCGGGTGGAAGGCGACAGCACCCTGTGTTTCCTGCCTGTCCGCCACCCCTTCCCACTCGACCATCCCTCTGTGGAGTTGCGCCTGCTTACTCCCGAGGGCATCGAGGTTCGACGGCTCATGCCGGGCCACAATTATGTTCTCCAGGCCGATGTCAGCGGCACTTTCGATGCCATCAGCCTCGATGCCGGACACTACCATTCCGACAGCACCCGCCTCTTCTTCTCCACCTCCGACAGCCTCTGCCGCCTCGACATATCGGCGACGCTTTTCAAAGACCGGTGGCAACACAGGGAAGGCTACTTCTTGGATGTGGGTCACCGCACCGAGAATTTTGAGGAAGGGTTTTCCTCCTATCCATGGGACACGCTCTGCCGTGTACCCTGGAGACTCGACAGCACCTGTTCGCATGGTGGCCGCTACAGCATCCGCTCTGGTGCTATCGGCCACGACCAGACCTCCGACATCATGCTTGATGTCCTTTTGCCGCACGACGACACCATCAGTTTTTGGGCAAAACTCTCCACCGAGTCGCAACATGACCTATTGGTTTTCAGCGTGGACGGTCAGCGATGCACCCCAACGCTCTTCGGCGAATTCGACTGGCGCCAGTACAGGTACCGCCTCCCCAAAGGCAGACATTCCTTGCGGTGGCGATACATAAAGGACAATTCTGTCAGTCGTGGCAGCGACTGTGTTTGGATAGACGACATCAGTCTGCCGATGGTCTACTGGAGCGAGCCCATCACTCCACAGTGCTTGGACACGGTAGGGATTGAGTTGGTTTTCGCTGGCGACAGAGGATTGGAACTCTGTCCCAACCCTTCCAGCAATTGGGTCAGCATCACTACCGAGATGCCGGCGGCGGTTCGGGTAACGGATGTTTTTGGCAGGCTGCTGACCGCGTTCCGTACCAGGGCAGAGGTACCGTTCCTTCTGGATGTAAGCGGATGGTCTTCAGGAATGTATTTTTTTGAGGTACAGGGTGTACATCGCCGTTTATGTGCAAAACTCATTGTGGCAACCAAATGATTTATGTGGGAGAATGACACAGACACGCTGACAATCGGCACCCTTGCTCCTTTCTGGCAGTGGGAAGGTTGGACTTGCAACAAAGAGGTAAAGACTGGCATTTCCATGGACTCGGTGCTGCAACACAGGGAATTGCCGATTGTGGCAGAGCGGACATCGATGTTCTGCGGGCATCTGTTGCCGGTTGAGCACCCGACCGTGGTGTCCCGCCCGCAACAGGGACTCCCCGTGTGGATATTTGCGGTGCTGCTGTCGCTCACAGCCTTGTTGTGCCTGTTTTGCAGTCTGCGCAAAATTGAGATACTCCGCTTGCCGCTGACATTGGTGAACGGGCGATCCATGAGGCGCTTCCTTCGTAATTACGGTTTCAGCAGGGAATACAAGGAACTCCCGATAGGTCTGCTTGCGGTGGCCGTTTTTTGCTTGCCGGCATACACATTGGTGTATGGGGGGGATAACGTGATTCACTACGTGATGATTGTGTTGTCGGTGTCGCTGCTCTACTTCCTCAAGAATGCAATGCTGCGCTTTTTGGGGAATGTCTTCGAGCAACGCCACGAGATGTCATTGTGCATCGCCAGCAACTATGTGTTCCACCTGATGGAATCCGTGGTTGTTGTCGCCCTGCTCTATCCCTGCTATTACCTGCCGGACTCCCTCGGTGGCCAGTTGTCGCTGCTTTGGGTGGTGGGAGGGATTGTGGCTGTGATGTTCGTGTTGAGGCTCTACAGGGAGATGAATATTCTTTTAAATCACCCCAACCTCTCCTGTTTCTATCTTTTTTACTATCTTTGCATCGTCGAATGTATACCCCTTTTGGTGGCCATAAAACTGTTTATAACGTATTTTTCAGTTAGTTGAGAAGAAAAATATCAGAGCATGAAGATCAAGAAAATTCTGATTTCCCAGCCTGCACCGGCCGATTTGGAGAAGTCCCCCTACCGAAATCTCATCATGAAACATCATGTAGACATCACTTTTTTTAAATTTTTCGATGTCGTGGGAATTTCCGCATCCGAATTCCGCAAAACGCGTATCCATATCGGGGACTACACCGCCGTTATCTTCAACAGCAAAAACTCCATAGACCACTTCTTCCGTATGCTGAAAGAATTGAGGGAGACAGTGAGCGAGGACATGAAATACTTCTGCTCCACGGAGGCCATCGCCCTCTATCTGCAAAACTATATCCAGTACCGCAAGCGCAAGGTGTTTTTCGGAAATCAGTACTTCTCTGACTTGATTGAGGTGCTGGGCAAGCACCGCGATGAGAAATTCCTCTTCCCCTGTTCAGACGAGAAGCAGACCGAGTACACCAAGGCTCTTGACAAGGCCAAGTTCAAATACACCAAGGCTCCCATGTACACCTCCGCCCCGAAGGACTTAACCCACTTCGCGCTTGAAGAGTTCGACGTTGTGGCTCTGTTCTCGCCCATCGGTGTGCGCAGCTTGGTAAAAAGTTTCCCAGACATCAAGGAACGTGGAGTTACGATAGCCGCTTTCGGCACCTCAACCCATGCGGCCCTCAAGGAACACGGCATCAAACTCTCCATCGCCGCGCCTACCAAGTCGGCACCCTCCATGGCCATGGCCATTGAAAACCACATCTTGGGCAAAGTACAGGAGAGTGTCATCGCTTCCAAAGGCGAACCCGCGCGCCACACCACCCGTACTACACCCGCCCCACACAAGAAGGTTAAGCCCGTGATTGCCAACAAGGAAATCTACAAGCAGCGCATGGAAGAGAAGAAAGCGCAAGCGGCAGCCCGCCGTGCCGCCCGCGCTGCCGCCCGCGCCAAGCAAGAATCCGAGGCAAAGAAAAAATGAACCTCTCTTTCGGTAAGGAAGAACGCCTATGCAGCAGTAAGCTCATCGGACGCCTGTACGACGAAAGCCGCCGTCTGATGGCATTCCCCTACAGTGTCCAATGGAGGTTTGAAACCTTGAAGGTGCCTTGCCAAGTGATGATTGTGGTGCCTAAACGTAAATTTAGGCATGCCGTCGACAGAAATCGCCTGAAACGCCTCACACGCGAATGCTGGCGCTTGCGAAAGAAACGGCTCTTCGAGTATCTTAAGGAACGAAACGTAAGCATCACGCTCTCTTTGGTTTATGTGCACAATGAACACATGTCCTATGACCAGTTGGGACGCAAGATGGATAAGCTGGTCGAGACGCTTTGTGCTGATATCGAAAACAATTCCGAGGCATGAAGACTCTTTACGGATTGTTCAAGCGTTTGGTTGCCAAGGCCATGCTTCTGCTGATTGCTTTCTATCGTACCTGTATTTCCCCCTTCACTCCGGCCTCATGTCGTTACGTACCTACCTGCTCTCAATACGCCCAGGAAGCCATCAGTAAATACGGCCCTTTTCGAGGTGGTTGGCTCACCTTGAAACGTCTTCTCCGCTGCCACCCCTGGGGGGGATCGGGCTACGACCCCGTGCCGTAACATCTTGATGAAATGAGTTATACGGATTAAGAGCTTGGCATCTGACGAGTTTACGCGGATGATGCAAATATGTGCAGTTTGGCAACAGACAGGATGACAAGTGGCCAAAAAAAGAGACCCGTGTAGGTCTCATTCTTTGTGGAGTATATCGGAGTCGAACCGATGACCTCTTGCATGCCATGCAAGCGCTCTAGCCAACTGAGCTAATACCCCATTTGTATTCCGTCTTTTCTCTCGAAATCGGATGCAAAAGTACAAACATTTTCCGATATGGCCAAATATTTTTTACAGTTTAATGTTTGATGTCTAATATTTAATATGATTGTCAGTTGTTTATGTTTTGAAAAAAATCCCTTACACATCCCAGGTGAAGCCGTCAAAGGGGTTGTTGCGGTCGAAATTCTGCTCTTTTGAGCGTTCCTGCATACGCTTGATGCGTCGTATTCCCCAGCGCCACATCATGATGTCGAATGCGATGAAGGCTATAGTCAGCCCTCCGCTCGCCAGCAGGCCGAGGCTGGTGTCGCCCAGATCGTCGCTCACCATCAGCAGTGCATCGTAGGTACCGTGCAGGAGCAGTGGATAGGCTAGCGAGCACAGCAGGTGGTAACGACGGCGGGGAGCATCGAACTTGGCTAGAGAGATGTGGTATCCCATCGTTACGGCAAAAAGGAAGTGGGCTGGCACTGCCAGGATGCCGCGCATCAAGGCTGTGGACATGGCATCAGTGCTCTGGAACACATACATGATGTTCTCCACGCAGGCAAAGCCCAGTGAGAGGTAGACGGCGTAGACGATGCCGTCGAAATACTCGTCGAAATGTGGGCTTCGCCAGATGACAACTATCAGCAGCACCAGCTTGCACAACTCCTCGCTGAAGCCCGCCACCACGAAGCCGCTGTACAACCCGTTCAGCACCGGCACTCTAGGGGTGAACAGGGTCAGCAGGCTCTCCATCAAGGAGGCGGGTACTACGCTGATGCAGCCCGCCAGGAAGGTCAGCAGCAATTTCCCGAGTGGCTCCCTGTCGATGGAGTCCTTCCAGTAGATGAAGCCCAGCAAAACCATTACCGGCAGTACGGCCGAGAGGAAGGCGATGTTCATCGGGCAGTTGGCATTTGGGGGTTGTTGTAGTGGATGCTTTGTGTGCCGTGCGTCGGGGAGGTGTGTGTGTTGCCGTTGTGGATGCTTGTGCTGGCTAGGTGTGTGTGTTTCATGAGGTCTCTTTTTCTATTCGGTTGCGGATGCAAAAATACAACATTCCTCCGACATGGCGGTAATTTTTTTTACCAAAAAACAGGGGGGCAGATGGGGTTGTGGGCGGCTGCTATACAGCGTTGTATGCCTGAAATACCAGCACCTGCCGTCCGCATACCGAAAAGTGGTCGCCAAGAGCTTGATTGAGAGTGCCCTGCCACCATCGGGGAAGCTTGCGGCCTTCAATGGGCCACCGAAGACCTTCGGTGCTGACCTCGGTGTCGGGTGTCATGGCAAACAGACTCACCTGCTGTCCGTTGTGGCTTTGGAAGTGTCGCGTTCCGTGTGTTACGGTGAAGCGGCCGTGGTCGGTCAGCATCTCGATGAGAGGCAGTTGGCTGGCAAAATCGGCCAAATGAGCCAAGTTGCCCAAAGTGTGATCCTCACGGCGGCCGGTGGCTCCCACGATGGTAACGTGGGTTGTGTCGGGTGGAAAGTGGCTGACGACCCAGGTCAGTGCCTTGTGCAGGTCGTTGTACTCCTGTTCGGCCACCGGGATATAGCGGTCGCCCAGCTCGCGCTTCTCGTCCGCTGTAAGGGAATCCCCATCGCCGATGACGACAAATTCTTGATGGTTGAACGCTGAATTTCGGAATGCGCGGTAGGCACCGTCGCAACAGATAATAAAAAATGCCTCACGCAGCGCCTGTATTGGTCTCCAATGAATGGGGAAGTCTCCGGCAGCCAGAATAGCTATGCGCAGAACTTCTTCCACCTAAAAATTCCTAAAATACAAAACACTTCGAATACCACATACAGGGCTGCGGAGGCATAATTTCCGCTTTGTATAAACAGATATATCATCAATGGCTCGGCGATGAGCCAGCATATCCATTGTTGCCACCATTTCTGAGAGAGCATCCACATGCCTGCGATGCCCAGCGCGGCGGCGAAGCCGTCAAGGGCAGGGTGACTGCTTTCGCCCAGTAGCCCCAATAGCCACCACAGTGCCATGCCCAGGGCGACGACGGCCAGGGCTGTGGGAATCCACAGACGCTGCGGGAAACTGCCGATGGGGCGCTCGCTCTTGTCTTTGCTCTGCACAATACCACGCCACACCAGCAGGCCGTAGACCGAGATGAGGAAGTTGTAGATGTTGAGGGCAAAGTTGGCGTAGTAGTGTGCATGGAAATGGATAACGATGTAGAATGCCGCCAACAGCAGGCTCAACGGCCAGAACCAGCGGTCTGCCCGGTACTCGCTGACCACGTAGGCCAGCCCTATTGTTGCTGCTATGACGTCAAGAGTCTTCATCGGTTGTTGTCAAAATCTATATATCACCCGACCCATCAAGTTGATGCCGGGCTGTTGGAAATAGGTTCGGTCATAAGTGAAGTCGCCGGTGGCGGCGTTGACGGTGCTCGACGAGTAGGCGCTGAGGCGGTAGTCGTGGTCGAGGATGTTGTTCACGGCCAGCTGGAACTCCAGTTCACTCCCCTTGCTGAAATGCATGATGTAGCTGGCGCGGGCGTTGAGAAGGAGGTAGGGGTCGACTTTCATCTCCTCGCGCGAGGAGTTGTCGGCATACTGTTTTCCGACATATTTTCCGATAAGTTGCAGTTTGGCATTTTTGAAGGGGCGGAGGGTGGCGATGGCGGCCCCGATAACGGAGGGCGACAGCGCAAGATGGGTGTTGCCAAAGGACATGAGTTGCTTGCCGCTCCAGTCGTCGAGGGTTACCATGCAAGTATAGTCAATGATGCGGTTGGTGCTGACGGTGAGGTTCCCGTCAAGAGAGAACATCTTGCTGAAACGGTAGCCGGCGGCGAGTTCCAAGCCGAGGCGGTAACTGCGATCCACATTCTCCATCAGTGCATAGCCACTGGGAGACCAGTTGCCCGAGGGAGTGAGTTGGTCGCGATAAAGCATGGCGTAGAGGTTGGTGTTGAAGGAGAGGCGTTCGTTAGTGACGTTGTAGCCTAGTTCAATGTCAAGCATGGTCTCGGCTTTGATGGTGTCGCCCTCAAGGTAGGTCTCCTTGATGTCGCTGCGTGTGGGTTCGCGGCTCACCACGGCGGCCATGAAATAGAGACGATGCCGGTCGTTGAACTGGTAGTTCGTGCCCACCTTGGGGTTGAAGAAGAGGTACTTCTCGTGGAAGTCCAAGTTCTCGCGCTCGGCTTCGATGCCGAAGATGGCGTAGTCCACGATGCGCATCTGCGCCTCGGCGTAGAGGTTCAAGGCATCGCTCAAGTCGGTGTTTATCCGGGCAAAGAAGGTGTTGTCCTGCTTGATGCCTTTGTTGCGGTACCACTCGTAGGGCGAAGCCTTGTCTACTTCCATATATTGTCCCTCGAAGTTGAGGCTGTCTTGGCTCCAGAGGAGGTTGCCGAAGTGGTTGCCGTCGTAGTAGACAAATGTCTCGCCAAAGTGGAGGATGGTTTTGTCGGAGGGGGTGTAGCGTGCCGATACGGTGCCAGTGTAGGCCGAGTTGTACATCTCCTTGCGGTGGATGAAATCGCTTTTGGTGTTGCCATTCAGCAGGTTGAGGCCATATTGCCCGACGTTTTTGTTGTAGCGGTAGTTCTCGTAGTAGCCGTCTCCGTGGGTGAAGTCGAAGGCAGCGTCGAGGGTGATCCGCTTCGAGGCTATATAAGTATAGTAGAGTTGGTAGTGGCGTTGGTTGTAGTTGTCGGTCTCGTCCTTGTAGTAGTGGCGGTTGCCCTCGGCGTCGAAGTATTCGCCGGCCGGGTTGTAGCGGCGGTCAAGGTCAAGTTGGTCGGCCGTGGCTCCGTTCCATGTGATGCCGGTGGTCTGGTGTCCCAAGATGAATACGGCTCGGAGCATTGAGCGCACCCCGTAGTGGCTTGCAGTGAGGAAGAGGCTCTGTTGGTCGGCTCCGCTGCCGCGGATGAAGCCATCAGTGGTGATGCCGTTGTAGGTGCCTTCGAAGGCGAAGCCATGCTTCATCAGTCCTGTGCCGAAACTGATGCCTTGGGTCAAGGTGTTCCAAGAGCCGAAACCCAGTTCTACGTTTCCGTAGGGTACCCCCCCTGCGGTGAGGGTTTGGAGGTTCATCGCCGCGCCGAAGGAGGGCGATCCGCCAACGGAGACTCCCGCCCCGCGCTGCACTTGCAGGCTCTGCGCCATGCCGCCCAAGTTGGGAATGTTGTACCAAAACACCTCCTGGCTTTCAGGGTCGTTGAGGGTGATGCCGTTGATATTCACATTGATGCGCGAAGCATTGACACCGCGTATGCTGATGCGTGTTCCGCCGGTGAATCCGTTCTCGCCGCTGACCACAACCGAGGGCTGCAACTCCAGCATGTAAGGCAGCGACAGTGCAATCTTTGCCTCGTCCAGTTCCTGCTGGTTGAGGGTGGTGGTGGTCATCGGGGTTTTTGCGTCGGCGCGGCCGGTGACATTCACCTCCGGCAATGTTTTCACTGTGTCCTGTGCCAAAATGGGGAGTTGGAGACCGAAAACGAGAAACAGTGACGCGAGGCCGAGTGGCATCCGTTTTCGTTTTTTTTGTGTGGCCATTTTTTTTCGGTAGCGGCCACTGCTACGGGTGTGTTTTTTCATTTTTTCTCCTTTCGCCAGCATTACCTGGATCAAGTTTTGAGGGTATGTTCTCAGCGTCTTTGCGCTCATTGTGAGCAACATAAGAGCACCCCTATGGGTTAATATTCTGTTGCAAATATACAACTTTTTGAATAATGGAAGAAAAAATTTCACCGCAGCAGGGTTACGATGCCGCGCTCGGTGTGCCACTCGTCGGGGTGGTCCTCGCCCCGATAGCGCAGCAGCCACACGTAGGCGGCCTGCGGGCAGGGCTTCCCATGGTGCGTCCCGTCCCATCCCTCTTCGAGGTCGCGGGTGGTGTAGACGTGCAAGCCCTGCCGGTTGAAAATCGACAATTCGGCCTCAAGTATCCCGTGGCCCAGGACGATGAAGCGTTGGTTTGTCGCTTCGTCGGGGGTGAATATGTTGGGGACGAAGAGGGCTGTCTTTCGGAAGGGCAGGGTGGTTTGGGCCGAGTCGAGGCAGAGGTCGTTGCTGACGATGAGCATCACGGTGAGGCTGTCGATGGTAACGGGAGCGCTATAAAATATATAGGATAGGGTGTCGGGCAGGTGTATCATGTTGCTGTGGTGCGGGTAGTGTTCCACGATGTCCCACTTGCGGCTGGTGTGCTTGCGGCCGATGTCGTGGGCGGCCACCTCCGTTTGCCCGTAGTAGAGAAATTCCGGATTTACTTTGAGTTCGGCTTTGGGGAAGGTTACGGGGCGGAGTATGATGCCTTTGGTGGTGGGGCAGGGTGGGGGAGTGTCGCGTTCGGAAGTAACGCTGTATTGGGTGGTGTGGACGGGGATCACCTCCACCTTGCGGTTGCCCGCTTGCCCTTCCAGCAGGGGATCGTATGGCTCGGAACTCCAATGGACGATGGGCAGGTCGGAAATGGCTTTGAGGTCGTATTTCGCCCCGTGGCAGTCTACGACGTATTCTATCCGCAACTTGTTGTCGGGCGGGAGTTGCACCAGGGGCTGTATGATGGCCGAGTCGCACATGTCGGAGGTGAGCATCCGGTCGACCAGTCGGTAGTGGGCAGGCTCTTCGAGGTTCTCGCCCCCGACGCCCACGCTTTGCCCGCGCCAGGTGTACTGCTCGCTGTAGCAGAAAGTATCCACAGGCAGGAGGGTGTTCTTGGATTGAAACAGGTTGAGGACGAGGGTGTAGATGGTGTCGCAGCGGCTGCTGTAGGAGCGGTAGGTGGGACCCACGGTGTCGCCAGTGTAGGTGATGTTGTCGCGCCACGTGAGGGAGTCGCAGGCGGTGATGCTGTCCGTCGCTTCGATGTACCGGTCGGGTACGATGAGGGTGAAGGTGGTGGTGTCCATGCACTGGCCGTTGCCGATGCCTGCCACCAGGCTCACGGTGTAGGTTCCCGGGTTGCGGTAGGTGTGGGTGGGCGAGTAGGCGGTGGAGCCGCTCCCGTCGCCGAAGTCCCATACCGCCGTCTCGCACATCTCGCCGCTTCCCACGGGAGTTCCGTTGCTGTTGGCGATGGTGCTGCGGTTGAGGAATGCCACGTCGAAGCCGTTGCAGCCACGGTCGGTGGTGGAGAGTGTGTCGATGATGGCCAGTGGCCAGCGGGGACCCATGTAGCCTTTCATCGTGATGCGGCATTCTGGGTTCTCTGTCGAAAGCAGGTCGCAGAACACGAACTCGTCCACGCTTTCGTAGGAAATGCTGCGTGCGGTGCTGAAATAGTCATTTGGATTGGTGTAGTACCAGCGGTAGAGGAACCCTTCGGGAGCTGTCAGGATGTTGCTGTCCGTTTCGCCGCAGTGGGCCACATCGAACACCTTGCGGGCGCAGTCGGCCGTGAAGTAGGCGTAGCCGTAGTGGGCACCGAGGCTGCAGTCATAGGTGGTGAACTTGATTCGGATGTTTTGGCCGTGGTAGGGTGTCATGTCGAACCCCACCGTTGTCCAGTCTTTCCACAGCACGTCAGTCCATCCCTGGTTCCATCCCAAAGCGGAGTTGGCTATGAAATCGGCTCCCCCGCACATGGGGTCGATAAGCTGGTTGTTTAGGTTGAGGATTTCCAGTTTGAACCTCGGTTGCTCAATGGCACGGTGGTTGGGGTTTTCCATCACTGCCGCGTAGCGCAGCAGGAGCAGCGAGTAGTCCATGGTGTCCACGTCCAGTAGGTAGGTGATGGCCTCGGCCTGTGAGCTGGAGAAGTGGTTCCCCAGGCGTACCGAGGCGGCGCTGCCGGGAAATACCGTGTGCAGGTTGTTGTTGGTGCGGGGGTCTAGTTCGTTGGGGTCGGTGTGGATGGTGTGGCGGTTGTAGGCTTGCCCGGTGTCCCTGGTGGGATTGCCGAAAGACCCGCTGTAGCAGCGCACGTAGAGCGACCCCAGGTCGGTTACGTCCGGGCATCCCTGGCAGGGGCTCTGGTCGGTGAGTATGGGGAGTTTGTATCCGCAGCATATTTGGCGGGAGTCGATGTCGGGTAGTATCCAAACTATATTGTTGTAGTTGGGTGCCAGTCCGGTCAGGTGGGCGGTGTCGCCGGTAACCCATCTTCGCTGGTCGCCGTAGATGAGCAGTACCCGTTCCGATGGGCTGTACCAACGGATGTCGGCCTCGGTGTCGCTCACACGTAGCAGCCTGGCCCAGGAAATCCGTCCGGAGCATTCCTTCCAGATGGTGTCGTTGGTTGCCCGCCAGTCGAGCCTGAAGTTGTGGTATTGGGGGGTGCTGGGGGTATTGTAGCGCAGGTGCACCGTCATCAGGCCGCTGGTGGCGCGCAGGCGGATGTTGCTGGGTAGCGATATGTCGGTGATGTTTTCCAGCAGCAGGGTGCCGGTGGCGCTGTCGCCGTCCCAGATGCGCAGGCTTCCCTCCAGGGTGTCGGTGCCGCCGCCGAGGAATGTCAGTACGGCATCGACACTGTCGCGGAAGGTCCGTATCCTCGCCCATCCGTCGAAGCAGGTGGTTTCGTAGTTGTGCAGGTGCACCACGGTTCCAGAGGAGGTGGGGCAGTTGAAGATGTGTACCGTGTCGCCGTTGACCAGTTCCACCCGTGCCTGGGCACGCAATGCAGTAGCCGCTATCAGCATGGATAGCAGTAGCAGTGTGCTATGTGCGAGCCTCCTCATGAGTCCTAGTGTCCGTAGTCGGCCATGAACTTGATGCGCATCAGGCGTATTTCCTCCTCGGTGTAGTCGGGGTCACTGGCGAACTCCTCGTAAGCGTCTTCCAGCGAGTCGGTCTCCGAGTTGCGCCAGTAGTCGAGCAGTTCCTCCTGGTGTTCGGGTTCCATCACCTCGTTGATGTAGTAGTCGATGTTCAGTTTGGCGCCGCTCGAGATGATGTGTTCCATCTCGGTCAGCAGCTCTTCCATGGTGATGCCTTTGCCTTCGGCAATGTCCTCGAGGCTTTTCTGCCGGTCGATGCTTTGGATGATGTAGACCTTGAGGCCCGACTTGTTCACGGCACTTTTCACCACGATGTCCTGCGGCCGCTCGATGTCATTGTCCTCCACGTACTGGCGGATGAGGTCGATGAAGGGCTTGCCGTATTTCTGCGCCTTGCCCACGCCCACGCCGGCGCAGTGGCTCAGTTCCTCGACGGTGCAGGGGTACTGCAGGGTCATGTCCTTGAGCGACGACTCGTCGAAGATGACGTAGGCCGGCAGTTTCTCCCGGATGGCGATGCTCTTGCGGAGGCTCTTCAGTTGCACGTAAAGGGCTTCGTCGCCGGCGGCGGACGCGCCGCCGCCGTTGGCCATGATTTCGTCGTCCTCGTCGCTGTTCTCGCCGCTGTAGTCGTGGTCGCACGTAACGTTGATGCTGTAGGGGTGCTTGAGGAACTTGTTGCCCGCAGGGGTCAGTTTCAGCACACCGTACTGCTCGATCTCCTTCTGCAGCAGCCCTTCGAACTGCGCCTGCCGCAGCACGGCTTTCCAGAAGAGGTCGTCGCGGTCGGTGCCGCAGCCGAACTGCTCCAGCTGGTCCAGGTGGTAGACCTTGGTGTTGCTGTTCTTGCGCCCCATGATGACGTCCACGATGTCCTTGGACTTGAACGCCTGCTTCATCGCCACCACCGTCTCCAGGACCAGGGCCATCTCTTCCTTGGCCTCCACCTGGGGCTTGGGGTGAGTGCAGTTGTCGCAGTTGCCGCAGTAGGGCTCGTGATAGTCTTCGCCGAAATATTTCAGTATGTTCAGCCGGCGGCAGGCCGAACTCTCGGCATAGGAGACCATCTCCTGCACCAGTTGCTTGGCCATCTCCTGCTCGGTTACATTCTTGTCGGTGAAGAACTTGTACAGTTTCTCCACGTCCTGCTCGCTGTAGAAGGCTATGCAGCGGCCCTCGCCGCCGTCGCGCCCGGCGCGCCCGGTCTCCTGGTAGTAGCCTTCGATGCTCTTCGGTATGTCGTAGTGGATGACGAAACGCACGTCCGGCTTGTCGATGCCCATGCCGAAGGCGATGGTGGCCACAATCACGTCCACCTCCTCCATCAGGAACTTGTCCTGGTTCTCGGCCCTCACCTTGTTGTCCAGTCCGGCATGGTAGGGAAGGGCCTTGATGTCGTTGAGTACCAGCAGCTCGGCAACCTCCTCCACCCGGCGGCGCGTGAGGCAGTAGATGATGCCGCTCTTGCCGGGGTTCTCCTTGATGTAGCGTATGATTTCCTTGTGCAGCTGCATCGGCTCGGCGGGCTTGGGGCGTATCTCGTAGTAGAGGTTGGGGCGGTTGAAACTGGAAATGAAGGTCTTGGCATTCTCCATGCCCAGGTTCTTGATGATGTCCTGCTGCACTTTCGGCGTGGCCGATGCGGTCAGCGTCAGTATGGGTACATTGGGGTTGATGTGCTTGATGGCCTCGCGCAGCCGCCGGTATTCCGGGCGGAAGTCGTGCCCCCATTCCGAGATGCAGTGTGCCTCGTCGATGGCGAAGAACGAGATGGGTATCTGTTGCAGGAATTCGATGGTCTCCTCCTTCGACAGGGTTTCGGGTGCCACGTACAGCAGCTTGGTGTCGCCCTTCAGCAAGTCGTCCTTCACCTCCTGCACCTGCGCCCGGTTGAGCGACGAGTTAAGGAAGTGGGCCACGCAGTGGCTCCCGGAGGTGTAACGCACCGCGTCCACCTGGTTCTTCATCAGCGCTATCAGCGGCGACACCACGATGGCTATCCCCTCCAGCATCATGGCCGGAAGTTGGTAGCACAGGCTCTTGCCACCGCCGGTGGGCATGATCACAAACGTGTCGTTGCCGTCAAGCAGGCTTCTGATGATGGCCTCCTGGTCTCCCTTGAACTGGCTGAAGCCGAATATCTCCTTTAGCGATGTGTGCAAATCATTCATCTTTCACAATATTTGAAACAATAGTGCGTTATTCGCTTTGGTTTTACAAAGATAGCCAAAAAAAACAAACCGACAAAAAAATTTTTAGCCACATGGCCCAATATTCAATTCATACATCTGATAAACAACATCTTGCAAATGCTTATTTTTTTGTCTGCCGGCATCGTGAGGCGGCCTGATATTTCCGTTTTCCATTTTCAATTTCCAATTTTTCGATGAAACTTTACACCGACAACGTCGTCAAAATCTATCGCAAGCGCACCGTCGTCAAGGGTGCCTCGGTCGAGGTGAGCCAGGGCGAGATTGTGGGTCTGCTGGGACCCAACGGCGCCGGAAAAACCACCACCTTCTACATGGTGGTGGGCATCATCAAACCCTATTCGGGCAAGGTCTACCTGGCTCCCTCGCCCGGCGAGGAGGGCGACACCGTCGAACTCACCTCCCTCCCCATGTACCGCCGCGCCCAGATGGGGGTGGGCTACCTGGCGCAGGAGGCTTCGGTGTTCCGCCAGATGACCGTGGCGGACAACATCATGTCCATCCTCCAGTTCCGCAAGGATCTCGACAACACCCAGCGCGAAGAGAAACTGGAGTCCCTGATCTCCGAGTTCCACCTCAACCACATCCGCGACAGCAAGGGCATTCAGCTCTCCGGCGGCGAACGCCGCCGCACCGAGATAGCACGCGCACTGGCCAACGACCCCATGTTCCTGCTGCTCGACGAACCCTTCGCCGGCGTCGACCCCATCGCCGTCCAGGACATACAGGACATCGTCCTCAAACTCAAGGAACGCAACATCGGCATCCTCATCACCGACCACAACGTCCGCGAGACGCTCCACATCACCAACCGCGCCTACCTCCTCTACGAGGGTGCCGTCCTCCAGCAGGGAACCCCCGAGGCGCTGGCCGGCGACCCCGAGGTGAGGGAGAAATACCTGGGACGCGACTTCGTCCTCAAATCACGCGAAAAGTGAACACCGCAAGCGGGCGGCCCCTCATCGGGCCGCCCGCTCGCTTTTCAGTTCATGCAGACCTTCATCTGAACTCCCCGCACCACCACGCATTGCTGGCAGCGGGCAAAACTCAAAATGTTCTGAAGCGTCTGCTCCGAGGGTTGTATGCTTGTGCTTGCAGTGCCCGAAAATGTGCCGCTCGGGGTAAAATCGTATTCCTGCATCATACGCGCCTTTTTTGGTTGAACATTGAGACTAACTTGCCCTTAATAACTCCATACGCGGAAGAAAATTGTGCCGACATCAAAATTTAACATTTCGCCCCGCCCCGGACGATGGAGCGCCATGACACCGTATCGTCCCATATCGCACCAGAGTTTATGTATTCATTAAGAGAGTATCTAGGGAGTACCTAGAGAATACCTGCCATACCCGCTCGCCCCCGCCAAAAAAATTGTTAAAAATGCAATTTTTGTTTGGTGCATCCGAAAAAATGTGTACCTTTGCAGTTGGTTATACCTCTGTCGAAAGTATGACAGCCCGCTGACAACCAACCTCTTATTGCCATAGATGCACCCTCGGCTACCTCCCCCTGCCACTCCCGCCGCCCGCAGCGTCCCCCCGCCGCCACAGCATTATTATATAATAGTATACCATTGAAATTTTAACAAACATAGCAGAAAACACAATTAACCCAATTATTAATTAATACCTGTTTCATTATGAAAAAGTTATTACGACTGATGCTCCTCTCGGCACTATTGGTGCCCCTGGGAGCGCAAGCCCAGGTGTCCTGCCCCGGAGCCAACCAGGTTACGGTCAGCAACGCCGACACCGGAACGGCAATCACCACCTCCTTCCCCGGTTATGCGACGTATAATTACAGCTATTCCGAGGTAATCATCCCGTCTGACAGACTGGTTGGCATTGGCTCCATCCAGGCCCTCCAGTTCAAGCCCATGAACCTTACCTCAAGCAACTACTACACCAACTGCGAGATTTACCTCGCCCTCACCAGCGACGAGACCCTCAGCTCCGGTTGGAGTACCAGTAGCGGCGACCTGGAGTTGGTCTGGCAAGGCGACATGAGCTTCACCACCACCGACTGGCAGACCATCGTCTTTGACGACGCCTTCGACTATGACGGAAACAGCAACATCCTCGTTGCCATTCGCCGCAACCACGGCAGCTGGTCTTCGAGCACCAACTTTGCCGCCTACACCGACAGTGTCGCCCGTGGCCGCTACGTCTTTCGCGACGACGGCCCCTACACCATCGGAAGCATTGAGGGAGCAGGCACCTTCACTACCAGCCCCGGTTGGTACAAGCTGATCGGTTGCGACAACGTGCCCTACATCTCCTGCCATCGCGTCCGCGACCTGGTGGCCAGCGACTACACCACCAACGGTGCCACCCTCAACTGGAACGACACCTCCAACAGCAACGCCACCTACACCATCTTCAACATGGCCGACACCAGCATTGTCGCCACCGGCATCGTGGGTACCTCCTATGTGGTCAATACCCTCGCCCCGAACACAGTCTACTCCCTCGCAGTCGCTGCCACTTGCGGCGTCGGCGACACCTCGGCCTATACCCGTGTCAGCTTCCGCACCTCCTGTGCCGCCATCGACACGCTGCCCTGGTTCACCGACTTCAACCATGAGTCGACAACCACCGCCAGCTCCAACGACTTCATCCCCTGCTTCAACCGTCATGACAACGGCAGCAACCACTATCCCATTGTGTCCACTACCTACGCCCTCACCGGCAATGCCCTCTACTGGTATTGGTACAACTCTACTACCTACGGGAACAAGTGGGTCGTGGCTTTGCCGCTCATCGACACCGTCTCCCTGCCCATGAACACCCTCCAGCTCAAGTTCTGGGCTCGTACCAACGGCAGCTACGGCGGTGTCATCCAGGTGGGTGTCATGACCAACTACTACGAGGACAACTCGTTCATCCCCCTGCAAACCCTCACTATCGACAACCCCGAGTATCGGCAGTTCACCGTCGCGATGGCCGATGCCCCTGCCGGCGCTGTCTGTATGGCTATCAAATATGTCGTTGAGAACAGCACGACGAAATATGTAATCATCGACGATGTCCTTATCGAGACGCAGCCCACCTGTCCGCCGATTGTGAACCTCGCTGTCGAAGGCACCACCACCAACGGTGCCCTGTTGAGCTGGGGCTACCTGCCCGGCTCGGCCAACTCCCCTGTGAGCTACAATGTCAGCTACAGCAACCTTGACGACACCACCCTCGCACCGGTAACGGCCACCACTACCAACCCCTATTTTGTCATCACCGGCCTTACCCCCAACACCAACTACCGGTTCAACGTGGTTCCCGACTGTGGCGCTAGCGACGGCCTTGGCGGAGGCGACTCCATCCAGTTCAAGACCATGACGTTCACCTGTCTTGCAATCGACACCACCGCCGCTGTGGGTTACGACACCATAACTGGCACCACCTCCTCCACCAGTTACAGTATTCCCGTCAACAACTACTATAACAATACCTTCTCCGAGCAGCTCTACACCGCAGAAGACTTCTCCGGCAGCGGTGGCATTACCGCCTTCAGCTTCCAATACGGCTATGCCACCGCCATGACCAGCAAGACCAACTGTCATGTCTACATGGCCAACACCATGCTCAACCAAATCAGCTCTACCAATTTTGTAGCCCCCGAGGATATGACGCTTGTCTATTCCGGCTCGCTGAACTGCGTCAATGGCTGGAACGAGTTCCAGCTCGCCACCCCCTTCATGTATTCCGGAAACGGCTTGCTTGTCGCTGTGGTCGACAATTCGGGCGGCTACAATGGCACTTCCTACGTCTGGAACTGCCACGCCGCTACCGGCCAGGCCATGTCCTGGTATAGTGACGGCTCCACCTACCCCAGCACTTCCATGAGCAAGACCGACCACAGCTTCCGTCCCAACATGGCATTCAAGATGATTCCGTGTGCCCAGGCCGCTACCTGTGCCGCTCCCGCTGCCATGGTCACCGACATCCAGACCGATGAGGCCACCCTCACCTGGATTCCCGGCGCCGCCGAGACCCAGTGGGATGTCTACTACCGCCAGTTGGGCGACACCAGCTGGACTTCCGCCGCCTCTTCCGTAGCCACCACCACCTACACCATCACCTCCCTTAACCCCGGTATCACTTACGAGTTCCGCGTGGTCAATTCCTGCACCGATGGTGACTTCGAGGATGTCGTGGTGGGTACCACCCTCTGCGCTGCCCAGGCTGCTTTGCCCCTCACCGAGAACTTCCAGACCCAGGAATTCAGCAACTTCAAACGTGCTTGCTGGCTGGTGGGTACCACCCAACTCGGCACCACCAACCCGATGCCCACTGTTGCGTCGCTGCAGGGTGCCGAGGAGAACAAGATACTCCTCCTCTACAATGGCGCCTACTTGGTGCTGCCCAAGGTGGATGCCAACCTCAGCGAGCTCGAGCTCTCCTTCAAGCTTACCCAAGTCGACAATGTGCGTCTCCTCCTCGGCCTCCTGCCGGAGCAGAACTCGCCCATCGATTCCATCATTGTGCTTGACACCCTTGTCCGTTCCGCCATCGACACCACGATGCAAACGATCAATGTCTCCTTCCGCCTCGACACCCTCGACCCGGCCTACAACAACTACAACATCGCCTTCTGGGATGCCTTCAACGACAACTACTCGTTCATCGACGACCTCGTCCTCGACTACATCCCCGCTTGCGGCCCCGTTTCCAACCTCACTGCCACTGCCACTGCCACCGATGCCACCATCAGCTGGGCAGTCGACGGTGAGAACGGCACCAGCTATGTTGTGGAGTACGGCCCCCGCGGCTTCGCCCTCGGCACCGGTACCACCGTGCCCGCCTCTGCCTCGCCTGTGCTGCTCAGCGGTCTGAACCACAGCACCAGCTACGACGCCTATATCTACACCGAGTGCGCCGCCCTCAACTCGACTTCCAGTGCCTCGCAGGTTGTCCAGTTCACCACCGAGTGCCAGCCCTACACCACCTTCCCCTACTTCACCGACTTTGAGAACATCGTTCCTGCCGGTGCCAGCACCAGTGGCTACCTGCCCAACTGCTGGATGGTGGATCCCCAGGGTGGTAGCGCTCCCTCTATCTACTACACCTCCTATGCCACCTACACCTCCTCTCCCTACAATTGCCTCTACTTCAATGCCCCCAGTATTGTGGCGTTGCCCGAGATGGGTGTGCCTCTCAACACGCTCATGGTATCCTTCCACGAATACAATAGTACGCCCAGTAGCTATGGCCTCATCATCGGCGCCGTTGCCACCGCCAGTGGCGACACCGTGGGCTTTGACCAAACATTCGAACCCATCGACACAGTCGTGTTCGGCCAAGGCAACCAGTTCGATATCGTCAGCTACCTCACCGACTACACCGGAACTGCCAACCGTATCGCCATCAAGGCATACAATATTCAAGGCAACTCCTACTGCTATGAGTACATCGACGACGTTACCATCGACCTGGCTCCTGCCTGCATCGCCCCGCAGCGTGTCCATTTGACGGGTCTCACCAACGTTACGGCCGACCTTGCTTGGACCATCAGCCAGGCTCCGACCTACAACGTCGAGTACGGCCCCACGGGCTTCACCCCCGGCACCGGCACCACCGCCACCACCTCGACTCGCACCATCACCCTGACGGGTCTCACTCCCTTCACCACCTATGATGTCCGTCTTGTGGGTGTCTGCGATCCCACCTCCACCAGCGACACCACCGTCTTCACTTTCACCACCATGCGTGCCGCCCCGGTAACCACGCTCCCCTACATCTGCACCTTCGCCGACGCGGATATGGCCAATGCTTGGGAACTCGCTGGCGACAACCAGGTGAACGCTTGGGCTATTGGCTCCGCCGACCACTGTGGCACCGCCGACAGCATGGGTCTCTATGTCTCCACCGACTCGGGTGCCACCCACTCCTACAACATCACCAACGCCTCCTTCACCTATGCCTACCGCACTTTCGTGCTTGACAGCATCGACTACGCTGTCGGATTCGACTGGAGAGCCAATGGTGAAGGCAACTACGATTACATTCGTGCCTTCATCGCTCCCGCATCCTTCGTACCGCAAGCGGGTCTGTTGCCTAATGGCAGCACCGCTGCCTACGACTTCACCACGACTGTCCCGGCCGGTATGATTGACCTCGGTGGCAAGATGAACCAGAGCTCCAACTGGCAAAACGTACTGCACCCCTTCCATATCGAGACTCCCGGCACCTACAACATCCTCTTCATGTGGGCCAACGACGGTTCTGGTGGTACGCAGCCCCCTGCATCTATCGACAACGTCAAACTCTTCCCAAACACCTGCCCGTGGCCCGAGAATATCACCGCTGTCGATGCCTCCAGCACCTCCATCACCATTGACTGGACTGATGTGGCTGCCGCCTCCAACTGGCAGATTGAGTACGGCCCCGCCGGATTCGACCAGGGTTCCAGCGCCGGCACCATCCTCAACGTAACCTCTCACCCCACTGTGATTAGCGGCTTGGAAGCCATCACCTCCTACGACTTCTATGTCCGCGCTGTCTGCAGCGCCACGGATACTGGCTTCTGGGCTCCCGCTGTCACCCTGTCCACCGCCATGTGCGACGGCGTGGTCAACATCGAGAACTTCGTCGAGGACACCACCGGCAACGTGGTTACCTCCACTTACTCCCCCATTGGCTACAGCTTCTACAACTACTCCTACACCCAGACCATTATCCCCGCTTCCGACCTCGCCGGCCTCTCCTCCGAGATTACCGCTTTCAGCTTCCTGCCCACTTCCACCACTGCCGGTTCCTACTTCACCAATATGTCGGTCTACCTGGCCAACGTCTCGGAAAGCGACCTCTCTGCAGGTTTCATCATGCCTGACTCCACCAACCATGTCTTTGTCGAGGTGATCAGCGGTGCCGACTTCTCCTTCAGCAACACCGACTGGCAGATCCACGGCTTCGCCAACAACTTCACCTGGGACGGCACCAGCAATGTGCTTGTCGCTGTGAATCGTGGACATGGTAGCTATGCTTCGGGTGGCTCTTTCCGCGCCCACACCGACTCGGTGCAGCGTATGCGCTATGCCTACACTGACAGTGCTCCCTATGACATTAATAACATCACTGCCAGCGGCACCGCCTCCTCCACTGTTGGCGACATCCGTCTCATCAGCTGCCCGCCGCTTGACTGCGACGAACCCGTCGTGGCCATCGACACCGTCTTCGAGACCGAAATCCAGATTTCCTACACCGGCGGCACCAACTACGAGGTGGCCATCATGGACGGCACCTGGGATCCGACCCTCGCCAATGCCGTGGCAACCACTGACACCACCTACACCTTCACCGGCCTCACCGGCAACACCGAGTACACTGTCGGTGTGCGTGTCCAGTGCTCCGGCGCCACCTACAGCGACTGGGCAACCGTCGTCGTAACCACCGCCGAACACCCCTGCTTCGTGCCCACCAACGTTACCGTTACCGACATCGTCTTCACCGGCGCCACCATCGGCTGGACCCCCGGCGAACTCGAGACCGCCTGGCAGGTCAACGTCAGCGGACCCAACTTCGACTCCACCTACTACACCACCGCCAACCCCCTCACCATCCGCGACCTCGTGGCCAACCTCGACTACACTGTCAAGGTACGCTCCTATTGCAGCTCCACCTCGCAGAGCAACTGGAGCGCACCCGCCAACTTCACCACCGCCTCCTGCCAGATACCGACCAATGTGGCCATTGCAGAGGGTAGCATCACCTACCACAGTGCCGAACTGACC
>CACZLT010000017.1 GCA_902782185.1 uncultured Bacteroidota bacterium
ACTATAAACACAAGTAGTTTCACACACGCGGCCTATGATGAAATGATGATGGCCGAAATCACTTCGGGCAGGCCGTTTCTCTACAGAAATGGGAATGTCAACTATTGTATTGTCGTTGACGGCTGCGACGGCTGGGGGCAGTACCACGTAAACTGGGGCAATGCCGGCAGCAACAACGGCTACTTCGCGTTGGGGTCGCTCAATCCTGAGGTTTACACCTATCCCTGGTCGGTTATATCCGTAGCGGGTATTGATCCTCTGACGCTCTACGCCATATCTGTCCAGTCCAACAACGATGAATGGGGCAGCGTCAGCGGAGGCGGTTCTTATGTGGTGGGCGACAGGGTAACCCTGGAGCCTTCGTTGGAGTGATGGAAACACCAATAATCCGCGCACCTTCAATGCCAGCGAGAACCTCGACCTCACTGCTGTTTTTGAATGGGTCGGCATAGTTGACATCCAGGTTGAGCCCAACAATGCGTCGTGGGGCACGGTCAGCGGCGGCGGCAGCTACACGGTGGGGGACATCGTGCGCCAGCAGGCCACACCCGCATTCGGCTATGCTTTCAGCCATTGGAGCGACGGAAGCACCGAGAACCCGCGCCGATTCAGTGCCACGGAAGACCGCGCCGATATCGCCTATTTCGTCTATGTCGGTACCGCCAACATCAATGCCGTGGCCGACAATGCGGAGCGTGGCAGTGTGAGCGGCTCTGGCACCTATACAATTGGCGACAATGTGGAGCTGACAGCCCTGCCGGTGTCCGGCTGGATATTCGAGCGGTGGAATGACGGAAGCACCGAGGCCACGCGGCGATTCACAGCCACCGAGGACGTCTCCCTCACCGCCTATTTTATCCGGCCTGGCGTGGGCGACCCGCAGTTCCACCTCGTCGAGTTGGACGACCGCGAGAACCACTCTTGGAGCTACTACAGCGACCCAGAATGTCTGGTCCGCAGCCTCAACCCCATCGATGTGCGCATCCGCTACTTCGGCTACGGCCAGAACACGATGTACAGCAGCGACGCCCTGCAGCCCGAGGGAGAGCCCGACGTGGATGTGTCGCACTATATGGTGGGCATCGGCATCGATGCACCGTGGAAGAACACCTACGTGTACCACAAGACGCTGGAGCGCGTCAACGGCGAGCAGGCCGAGTCCATGGCCGCTGCCGACGGCCCCGCCTTTTACCGCCTCATCCCCAACCCCTACTCGCGCCGCCCCACCCACGGCACAGGCGACACGCGCTGGCGGGGCTTCTACAAGTGGCGCCTCAAAACGCTCAGCGGCGGTGCCGTATTCCGCGACACGGCCATGACGCAGCCCGTAACCGTAGGCACGATGCTGGATGCCGAGGACACCGTCTTCTTCATGCCCGCCGCCGAGTACGGCATGGAGGTCGACTTCGAAGCCATCTGGGCCGCGGCGGCGGTCTACTATTCGATTCCGGAATTCGACCGAGCGACAACCAATTATGTCGCGGGTAGGAACGCCTATGAGCGCAACATCGTGGTGTGGTCCTGTCGTGGATGCCGCTGGCAGCGCCCAAACAACAATATTATAGTGAAGGACTTCACCCTCACAGCGGTGCACCCCGACGGCACCGACGGCGAGTCGCCGCACCTGCTCACCGACGTGCCCTACCACGACAATGCCGGTGGCGACATGCTGACGCACAACTTATATACCATCCCGAACAGCCTCACTGCCTACCCTCCCAGTTTTAACCGCAATACGGTGGGAACCGCTGTTGGCCAACAGAGCAACAATACACTGTTTTGGGACAGGGAAGCAATCAAGTTCGAGTACATCAGGTTCTCCCCCTCCTACACAGTCCAGTACAATGTGTTTGCCCTCCGAAACAAAGCCATACCGGACACTGATACCACTTGGAAACTTCCGTTCTCGGCAACAAAGGTAAACATTAGAAATATAGTTGGAGACACCCTCAGGGGATTCAAGGTCTACAACGGCGACACGCTGCATGCCATATTTTACGATTATCACTCTGTGTTTACTAACTGTATCAAGGCAGGACAACTGATTTGTGGACGAATGTGCATTCCTCAAGACGGGCACAACTATTTTGGAATGGGCTCTTACTTTGCTTTACATAACACATTCAGCTCTAATATATTTGAAGATAGTCTTCCCAAGGACATTCGTTATCGTTTGGAGAGCGGACGATTCTCTAACGAGATATTTTTTGTGTATACATTCGGAAACTCAGACCCCCCGACACCTGTCAGTGGAAAAATATCTCTCGATGTAGTGATTGGAAGCGATTATGACCGTAGTTTAGGGGAAAACCGCAACCTTTTCCTTTATGCGTTCAAGGCAGGAACTGGCCTTACAATTAAAGATTCTATAAACAAGGGTACCTGTATGTTCAGTTATGTAATCAAAAGCGGGACGTTTACAGCGCAATACGACAAGGACGATTTTGCCCGAGACCCCTATACTACCTATATTGGAGGGTATGGCACCAATGGATACAAGGGAGGTCGGGTGCTGACTGTAGAGGGTGGCGAAATTGCGAGCATTGCAGGTGGAATGGATCCTGGTGTACAGACGATTGACACTAACTTCACTCAGGTCCGTATGTATATCAAGGGTGGTCACGTGAAACATGCTGTTTGGGGAGCGGCCAACTATGCCGATGGTGGGGGGGCACGCCGAATGGTTTTTACCGGAGGAGAAGTCAATGGCTGGATAGCTGGAGGTTGCAATGGAACCACAACTACATACGGGGCGACCCATGGAAACTCGTATATCTACTTTGGGGGCAATGCACGGCTGCAGCACGACACAATCAACGATGATCCTTATTATTATTCAAGTTGTGGAAATCTATATGGTGCTGGCAGCGGACATCGGGATGCCACGGGCGAGGATGCCCTGGTGGGTCGCGTGTACAACTCCCACATCGTAGTCGCCGACAGCGCCTACATCTCGCGCAATGTCTACGGTGGCGGCAACTATGGCTACGTCATGCGCGACAGCAGCCATATCCAAATCCTGGGCGGCACGGTGAAAGGGAAAGTCTTCGGCGGTGCCAATCAGCAGAGAGGCAAGAAAGTGGGCATCACCATGCGCGGCGGCATTGTCGAGGGCGGAATCCACGGTGGCAGCAACATCTTGGGCGAAGTGAAGGGTCCCGTGGTTATCCGCGTCGAAAGTGGCACAGTAGGCACCCCCGGATGCCCCGACAGCCTGGGCAACGTCTTCGGATGCGGTTTTGGCGACAGCACCAAAGTCCGTGGCAACGTGCACGTCCACATCGGTCGTCCCGACGCCATGCGGCCCCATGCCGACAACCCCATCATCCACAGCAACGTCTATGGCGGCGGCTCCCAGGGCACCTTTAACTCCACGGGAGAAGGAATGGTCAGCGTAACCACCTACAACGGCCGCATCAAGAAATCAATTTACGGCGGCGGCCTCGGCTCCAACGCCACCATCACAGGCAACACCAACGTCAACATCATGGGCACCACCTATGTGGGCGGCAACGTCTACGGCGGCGGCAACATGGGCAAGGTTGTCGGCGACACCCGCGTCGTCATAGGAGAGGACACCACCACCTACACCATCACCGTAATCAGTGGCAATGAATCCATGGGAACCGTCTCCGGCGGCGGCACATTCCAGGCCAACACCACCGCCCATATCAGCGCTGCTCCCCTTGCCGGCTGCCGATTCGTACAGTGGAACGACGGCAACACCCATAAAGACCGCTCCGTCATCGTGCGTGGCGATACTACCTACACCGCCGAGTTCGAAATGATCCCCATCTATACCATCACCGTCGAGGTGGCCGGCGGCCAATCCTCCTGGGGAAACGTCATCGGCGGCGGCAATTACCCCGAATACGACGTGGTCAGCATCAATGCAATACCCAATGCCGGATACGCATTCCTGCGTTGGAGCGACGGCAACCCCCAAAACCCACGCCCCGTCAGCGTGCTTGGCGACTCCACCTTCACCGCCGAATTCACCGAATACCACGCCAACTGGGTAGACCTCGGACTGCCCAGCGGTCTGCTGTGGGCCGATGCCAACATCGGAGCCAACAGCCCCGAAGAGTACGGAGGCTACTATGCCTGGGGTGAAATCACCACCAAGAGCGCCTACACCTGGCCGGCATACATCCACTGCAACGGCGCGGGAAACAAACTAACCAAATACTGCGATAATGCCAGCTCCGGAAACAACGGCTACACCGACAACCTCACCACCCTGCAGCCCCAGGACGATGTCGCCACCACAATCCTTGGCAGCAATGTCCACATACCCACCTCTGCAGAATGGACCGAGCTGATAAACAACACTACCCAAACGAACGACACCTTGAACGGCGTGGCCGGGCGCAGGCTGACCAGCAAGAAAAACGGTAACTCCATCTTCTTCCCCTACGCTGGCTACATGAATGGCACAAATCCAACAAATGCCGGCACCACCGCTCTTTTTTGGACCGCCTCCTATGGCACCTACACCCCCTCCACCGCCGAGATAGCCTACTTCAACAACTCCACAGGCAGGGTCAGCAACGGCAGCCGCCTCTTTGGAAACAGCATCCGTGCGGTGCGCAGAAGTAATTAGAACCAGTAGACCAAATCTGAACACCCAACCGGCAGCGCCCGCGTGGTCATCGACCACCGGCGGGCTGCCGGTTGGGCTCTTTTTTACCCCGGAAGGGTAGGGGGACGGTAGGGGAATGGTAGGGGAACGGTAGGGGAATACTAGGGCACTGGAAGGATATGGAAGCTTATGGTACCATATTGTGGCAGGGGGCCGTGCGGAAATGTGGTAGATGCTTTGTTTTTAGTGTGTTGTGTTTCTGCGATGGGTAGATGCGTGTCTTTGTCCGATTTTAAGACGGAATATTGTCTTTGTGTTGATTATTATAAATAAAAAATGTTAAATCATTCGGCCATGTATACATAATTTCGTATTTTTGCAGAACTTTTTTTTATAAAAAACTGGAATAAATAGTTGTATATGAATATGATAAATGGATTTAATCCCATTGCGTCGCTCTCGTTCGGAGCCAAAAACAGAGGTTGGAAGCGGCTTTGTCTCTTGTTTCTGCTGCTGCTCATGGCCGCACTGCCGCTGAAGGCCGCGCCGGTGAGCGTGGACTCGGCGCGCACCGTGGCGGCGAATGTGCTCGGCACCACCCAGCTGGTGAACCGCACGGCGGAAATGCCCCCTGCCTTTCAATCTGCCATGTACCTCTTCGTACCGGAGAGCGGCGTGGGCTTTGCGTTGATATCGGCCGACGACTGCGCGCTGCCGGTGCTGGGCTATTCCACCACGTCGGTTATCGAAATATCGTATATGACGGGCAGGTATGTTTCATACTTATATCAGCACTATGCAACCCAGATAAACTCCATACGTAACGGCAACATTGCCGCCTCGCCCGAGGTGGCCGCCCAGTGGGAGCAGTGGATGAACGGCACCCCGGCAGCCACCGGCACCGCCATCGCGCCGATGCTGACCACCAGGTGGGACATAGCTCCCGACTACCAGCAGCTGAATCCCGTAACTGCGGAGGGCGTCCAGTGCAAGGTGCCCGCCGCGGGCGTTGCCATGGGACAGGTGATGAAGTATTGGAACCATCCCGAACGGGGAACGGGGCGCATGTCATACACAAGCAACGGGTATCAGCTGACGGCTGAATTCGACACGGCCTACCCGTGGAGCGACATGCCCGACGCGCTCGATGCCGGCAGCACGGCTGCTCAGCGCGATGCTGTCAACCTGCTGCTCTACCATGTCGGGGTGGCGATGAGGACATCGTATGGCACTGGTTCCAGTTCCCCCACAAATGCATATGTGAGTACAAGGGGGGCGTTGACCTCTTTTTTCCGCTACAGTCCGCTAACAATCAGTACCCTCATAATGACCCCGAACAACGAATCGACATGGAAGGCGCGGGTGATGCAAGATTTGAATAGTTCGCGCCCGGTCATCTACATTTTACAGACCAATTTTTCCTTTGTCGTGGACGGATGCGATGCCGGCGGACGGCTCCATTTCAATTTTGGCCTTGGTGGCAAGAACGACGGTTATTTCACAGTCGGCTCGATCAATCCCGGAAACTTCACGTATGCGGGCAGTGGACAACACATCGTTTCCGGCATCCGGCCCTGCGATGTCTATACCATATCGGTGGAGGCCAACAACGATGAATGGGGCAGCGTGAGCGGGAGCGGCACCTACTGGGAAGGGGAACGTCTGGTGCTGACGGCCACGCCCGTCTTCGGCAGCCGTTTCCGCCAGTGGAGCGACGGCAGCACCACCAACCCCCGCACCGTTACTGCCACATCAGACCAGACATACACCGCCGTGTTTGAATATATCGGCACGGCCAACATCCAGGCGATGTCCAACAACGCGGCGTGGGGCGGCGTCACCGGTGGCGGCTTGTATGAGGTGGGGGAAAATGTGGTGCTGACGGCCAGGCCCGTCTTCGGCAGCCGCTTTCGCCAGTGGAGCGACGGCAACACCGACAACCCGCGCAGCATTACTGCCACTTCAGACCAGACATACACCGCTGTCTTTGAATATATAGGCGTGGCCGACATACAGGTCGCGTCCAACAACGCGGCGGCGGGCAGCGTCAGCGGTGGCGGAATGTATGAGATGGGCGACAATGTGGAGTTGAAGGCCACGCCTGTATCCGGCTGGATTTTCGAGCAGTGGAATGACGGGAGCACTGAAAATCCGCGACGTTTCACTGCCACCGAGGATGTCTCCTTCACCGCCCACTTCTCCCGCCCGGGTGTGGGCGACCCGCAGTTCCACCTCGTCGAGCTGGACGACCGCGAGAACCACGCCTGGAGCTACTACAGCGACCCCGAATGCCTGATACGCAGCCTCAACCCGATGGATGTGCGCATCCGCTACTTCGGCTACGGCGAGAACACGATGTACAGCAGCGACGCCCTGCAGCCCGAGGGAGAGCCTGACGTGGATGTGTCGCCCTACATGGTGGGCATCGGCATCGACGCCCCGTGGAAGAACACCTACGTGTACCACAAGACGTTGGAGCGCGTCAACGGCGAGCAGGCCGAGTCCAAGGCCGCTGCCGACGGCCCCAGCTTCTACCGCCTGATCCCCAACCCCTACTCGCGCCGTCCCACCCACGGCACAGGCGACACCCGCTGGCGTGGCTTCTACAAGTGGCGCCTCAAAACATTGACCGGCGGCAGTGTCTATAGGGACACGGCCATGACGCAGCCCGTAACTGTAGGCACGATGCTGGATGCCGAGGACACGGTCTTCTTCATGCCCGCCGCCGAGTACGGCATGGAGGTGGACTTCGAGGCCATCTGGGCGCGGGCGGTGGTGTTCCCCACGGTGCCTGAATTGTACGCAACGCCGGTGGGCAATTTCGTTGTCGGCAAGAATTCTTATGAGCGCAACATTGTAGTTCATAATTGTAACGATTGCGAATGGCCCCGTCTCGATCCTGATGCAGTGTCCCATCCCTATACATTGACCTTTGTGCACCCCGACGGCACCGACGGCATCTCCCCGGCGCTGCTCACCGAGGTGCCTACCTACAATATCAGCGGAATCCCAAGCATTAAGCACTCGAAAGTCAATCCGTCTTCACCGAGCTACAATAAACAAATTTCCTGTGGGCCAACATTGGGTCCACCTGACAAATTTGTGTTGCCTTCATCTGAAGATGGGAGAGATTTTATATCAGGTCGAACTTTATCCATCTTTGGTATACCCAAAACGACCATCAAGTTCGAGTATATCAAATTTTCCCCCTACAACATTAATGTGTACCATTGTTTTATCCACCGCGACTGCGCCATTCCGGAGACCGATACCACTTGGATGTTTGTCCCCCATCTTGGAGGAACGGCCTACACCTATTATGGCGACACCATTCGGGGGTTCAAAGTGTACAACGGGGATACCCTGTATACCGTCGTGCGCAGAGCACTCGGCAAAGTAGGTATAGTTAGTTTGGTAGGCGGGCATCTGATTTGCGGTCGCATGTGTCTGCCCGAGGAGGGGTGCCACTTCTTTTTGACAGACAGAAATATGAATGGATGCATGGGTGGGACTCCCGATGGAACTATTGCACGGGATCTGAATCAGATTATTAATATTCGTTGGCGATTGGAAAGCGGTATTTTCCTTCAGCAGATAAACTTTTTGGGGAGTAGCACTTTTCGAGGAGTTGTAACAGTCGATGCGATAATAGGCAGCGACTATGACCGCAGCCTGGGAGACAACAGCAAGTTGCTCATCTCCCACACCAAGACGGCTCAAAATTCCACGATAGTGAATCCCAAAAACAAAGGTACCCGTATGTACAACTATGTGTTCAAGTCGGGAACCTATACGCGTAAATACGACGGAGACACAAACCATAATGATCCGCCTGTGGCTTATTTTGGACCCTACCAACCACCCGGATATCACGGAATCACGACAATTGTTGTGGAAGGAAGTGAAATCAACGGCATCGCATTGGGCATTGATGTGGGGGGTGATGGAAATGCTTCTGATTTTGTTGATTATTTTAATCCTCAGCATCCTATACAGAAGCGTCTGTATTTCAAAGGGGGATATGTCCCGTATGCCGTTTGGGGTGCCGGCGACTATGCGACTGCCGTTGGCAACCGCAGAATGGTGTTCACAGGTGGGAGGTTTGACGGATGGATAGCGGGAGGTTGCAATGGAACCCAAGTTCGACCTACTGCAGGTCAGCTTCTCGGAAGTGTAAACATCTATTTTGGCGGCAGGGCAATGTTGCAGCACGACACGGTGGAGGATGCCCGCTACTTCCACTCACGCGGCGGGAACCTTTATGGTGCCGGTGTGGGACGATCCGATGCCACAAGTATGGGAACGGTCTTCAGCTCCCACATCGTGGTGGCTGACAGTGCCTACATTTCGCGCAATGTGTACGGTGGTGGTAATTATGGTTACGTTGAAAATCGGTACTCCGCGATTCAAGGCACCGACATCCAGATCCTGGGCGGCACGGTGAAGGGCAGCGTCTTCGGCGGTGCCAACCGAGCCCAGGGCAATAGGGTGGAGATTACTATGCGCGGCGGACATGTACACGGCAACATCTACGGCGGTAGCAACGTCAGAGGCAATGTGTTCGGACCGGTAACTGTCCGTGTCGAGGGCGGCACGGTAGGTACCCCGGGCTGCGATGACTCGGTGGGCAATGTCTTTGGAAGTGGCTATGGCGTCCAGTCCAGCGTCCTTGGCGACGTGCAGGTCGTTATCGGCCGCGCCGATGCCAGGCGGCCGCATGTCAACAACCCGCTTATCCATGGCAAGGTTTATGGCGGCGGTTTCAACGCCCCCTACAACTCCACGGGGAAAACCTTCAGCGTAGCCACTTGGAATGGCCGCATCAAGAAGTCGGTATTTGGCGGCGGCTTCGGCTCCTCGGCCTTCATCACAGGCAACACCCACGTCAGCGTCATGGGTTCCACCCACGTCGAAGGCAACGTCTATGGCGGCGGCAACATGGGCAAGGTTACCGGCGACACCCGCGTCGTCATAGGCGAAGACACAGGCAGCTACACGCTTACCGTGGTATCCAATAATGATGCCATGGGTACTGTGTCGAGCGGCGGTGTATACCAGGCAAGGACGGAAGTCCGCATCAGTGCAATCCCTACCGCAAGCCACCGATTCAAACAATGGAATGATGGCAACACACTGAATCCCCGCACCGTTACCGTAACCCACGATGCCACCTATACCGCCGAGTTCGAGGCAATCCCCGTTTATACCATCACCGTGATGGTGGCCGACGGCCAGGAAACGATGGGAACCGTGTCGGGTGGCGGCGACTACATGGAAGGCCAGGCCGTCAGCATCAGGGCAACCCCCAATACAGGATACAGATTTAAACAATGGAGCGACGGCGACACGCATAATCCCCGCTCTTTCAACGCCGCCCAGAATGTCTCCTACACCGCGGAGTTTGAGGAGATACCCGTTGTCTGGGTGGACTTGGAGCTGCCCAGCGGTTTGCAGTGGGCCGCATCCAACCTGGGGGCCGACAACCCCGAGGAGTACGGGGACTACTTTGCCTGGGGCGAAACTGCCACGAAGGATATCTACTCCTGGGGCAATTACATTTATAGCGAAAGTATTTCCGACTTTTTTACCAAATACTGCAGCAATCCCGATTATGGCTACTATGGCTATACCGACAACCTCACCCAGCTGCAACCCGAGGACGATGCCGCCACGGCAATCCTTGGTGGCGGTGCCCGCATACCGACCCCCACGGAATGGCAGGAAATGTTCAACAACACCACCCAGACGAACAAATGGTAACTCCATCTTCATTCCCTACGCTGGCTACAAGGAGAATCTGTCGTCAAGCTCTTCTGGCTCTGCTGCCTATCTTTGGTCTTCGTTGCTTTCTTCCTCCGGTACGACATCCGCGGTGCGAGCCAACATCGCGAACTCTTATTTTAGTGTCAACTATTATGGAAATCGCAATTATGGACAGAGCATCCGTGCGGTGCGCAGGAGTAATTAGGACAGGCATACTAAACCCAAACACCCAACCGGCAGCGCCTGCGTGGTCATCGACCACCGACGGGCTGCCGGTTGGGCTCTTTTTTACCCCGGAAGGGTAGGGGGACGGTAGGGGAATGGTAGGGGAATGGTAGGGGAATACTAGGGCACTGGAAGGATATGGAAGCTTATGGTACCATATTGTGGTAGGGAGGTGTGTAAGTATGTGTGTTTTAGTGTGTTGTGTTTTGTTGAAAAGAATATTTGGCCATGTCGGTCAAGTTTTGTATTTTTGCAGGCTGAAAAAGATAAAAAAAATAAATCTAAAAAACAGAATAACAATGAGTAAATTTGACCCTGCAACTGCAATTCAGCGCGTCGACGGACGCGATGCCAACCGTGGTGTGAACCCCGCCATCTGCGACAGCGCCACCTTCACCTTCCCGAAGGCCCACCTGATGACCGACACCTTCCACGGCGAGACCGAGGGCTACTTCCTCTACAGCCGCCACTGGAATCCCTCGAACCTGGCCCTCTGCCAGAACCTGGCCGCCATGGAAGGCACCGAGGCCGCCTGGGTTACCGGCTCGGGTCTGGGCGCCATCACCAGCGCGCTGCTGCATGAGGTGAAGTGCGGCGACCATATCGTGGCCTCGATGACCACCTACGGCGGCACTTTCGCTTTCCTCAACAACTGGATCAAGCGTTACGGCGTCGACGTTACCTTCGTCAACATGCAGAACCTCGACGAGGTGAAGAAGGCCCTCGCTGAGCACCCCAACACCAAGGTGGTCTACACCGAGACGATGAACAACCCCCTGCTCCGCATCGCCAACATCCCCGAGCTGAGCAAGATGGCCCATGCCGCCGGCGCCAAGCTGCTGGTCGACAACACCTTCACCCCGATGATTTTCAGCCCCTGCCGCCTGGGTGCCGACGTTACCATCTACTCGATGACCAAGTACATCAACGGCACCAACGACTGCGTGGCCGGTGCCATCTGCGGCAGCGCCGAATATATCAACAGCCTCATCGACGTCAACGACGGCACCTGCATGCTGCTCGGCCCGGTGCTCGACCCGATGCGTTCGGCCTCCATCAACAAGAACCTCCACACGCTGCACATCCGCATGAAGAAGCACGGCGAGAACGCCATGTACCTGGCCAAGCGCTTCAAAGAGGTGGGCTTCAAGTACAACTATCCCGGCCTGCCCGAGCATCCCGACTACGAGCTCTTCTGCTCGATGATGAACGAGGGCTACGGCTTCGGCGGCATGATCAGCATCGACATGGGCACTGCCGACAGCGCCAGCAAAATCATGGAAATCATGCAGCAGAAGGGCGTGGGCTATCTGGCCGTCTCGCTGGGCTACTTCAAGACCCTCTTCAGCAACAGCGGCAAGTCGACCTCTTCCGAGGTGCCCGAGGACATCCAGAAGGAGATGGGCATGAGCGAAGGCCTGATTCGCTTCTCGATGGGTCTCGACAACGACATCGAGGCTACCTTCCAGCTCATCAAGGAGTCTGTCGAAGAGAGCCGTAAATAGTTATTAACAGTCCGGAATATCCGGGAAGTCCGGGTATTCCGGATTTTCCGGATATTTTTATGAAAAAGATAGCAGTGATTTTGAGCGGTTGCGGCAACCGCGACGGCAGCGAGCTGCAGGAGAGCCTCGGCCTGCTGTTGGCCATCGATCGCCGCGGCTGGCAGTACCAGTGCTTCGCCCCCGAAGGCTACTTCGAGGTGGTGCCCCACGTCGATGTGGTGGACGATGAGGAGGACGAGGGCAAACTGGTCGACATCGAGCAGCGCGATATTTTCGTCGAGAGCGCCCGCATTGCCCGTGGCGAGCTGCTCCCACTGGAGCAGTACCGCCCCGAGGACTACGACGCCCTGGCCCTGCCGGGCGGCATGGGTGCCGCGCGCAACCTGAGCACCTTCGCCTTCGACGGCCCCCGCATGGAGGTGGTCGACCTGGTAACCGACGCCATCCTCGAGACCTACCGCGCCAAGAAGCCCGTCCTGGCCATGTGCATCGCCCCTATGGTGCTGGCCAAGGTGCTGGGCCGCTACGAGGTGCGCCTCACCCTCGGCCCCGACGACAACCAAGCCTCCGAGGTGGCACGCGGCTTCGGCGCACAGGTGCAGGCCTGCGGCCCCACCGACGTGTGCACCGACCCCAACAGCAAGGTCATCACCACGCCGGCCTACATGGCCGCCTCGCGCATCAGCGAAATCTTCGCCGGCGCCGAGAACATGGTCGCCGCCTTGGAGCAGATGCTCGGCTAGGCCGCCGCAGAGCAGGTAAAAAAGAAGACACCCCACGTGAGGGTGTCTTCTTTTATTTGTTTGGAAATGTATGGCTTACAAGGCAGCTTCGGCCACGGCAAGCATCTTGTCGGTGTCGGTGCTCTGGGCTTCAGTGCTTTCGGGGTACTTGGCGCGGATCTGCTTCAGGCAGTCGGCAGCCTTCTTGTTGTCGCCCAGCATGATGTAGGCCACGCCGGCCTTGAAGAGGGCTGCGGGGGCGGTAACGGCGTTGTCACCGGACTTGGCGGCATCGACGTACTTCTTGGCTGCCTCGGCAGTTTTGCCTTGCTCCATGAGGACATCGGCCTGTCCCATGATGGCGAGAGCCTTGGTGAAGAGATCCTTGCCCGTGTACTTGCCGAGCCACTTGGCGGCCTCGTCAAGGTTACCCAACTGGAGGTTGGCCATGCCGGCATAGTACTTGGCCAGGTTGCCGGCCTTGGTAGAGCCGTAATTGTCGATGACGGAGAGGAGACCGCGGTAGGTGTCGTCGCCGTCAAGGGCTTTCTGGTAGTCGCCGTTCAGGAAGTACTGCTCGGCAGCGAACAGTTCGCTTGCGGCGCGTGTTTCGCGGGGCTGCTTGTACCACTTGAAATAGCCAAAGATGACCAGTGCCACGAGCAGGACGGCTACGGCCACGCCGATGATGGTCTTCTGGTTTTTCTGGATGAATTCTTCGGTGCGGGTAATGACGTTACCCATTTCGGTGTTTTTCTCTTCGATTTCTTTCATTCTATTTATGCTGTTTTTTGTTTGCAAAGATGATGAAAACAGAATGCAAAAGTACGAAAAAATTAAAAATTGAAAATCGAAAATTGAAAATTATTTCCCATTCATGACAACGGAAGAAAAATCATTAAAATATTTTGCGCTGGTTATTAGGTGTTTGCGTGTGTATTGGTGAGTGGGTTGTTTTTTTTTTTTTTTCATAAATATATTTTTTATATCTTTGCATTGTCAAAAAATGTACGAAAATGAATACTAAAACGAAATATTTGGGTCTCGAATTGAAGAGTCCCGTCATCGTGGGAAGCTGCGGGTTGACCGCCGATGTGGACAAGATGGCCGAGATGGAGGCAGCCGGAGCGGGTGCCGTGGTACTTAAGAGTGTTTTCGAGGAGCAGATCATCCACGACATTAAGCGCAACACGCACGTGGTGGCGCCGATAGACAACTATGGCGACAGTTACGAGTACATTGCCCAGCACGTGGCCGATGACTCGCTGAACCGTCATTTCCAGATGATTCGCGAGGCCAAGCGACGTCTTACCATCCCGGTGATTGGTAGCATCAACTGTTTCTCCTACGAGAATTGGATTACCTATGCCAAAAAGTTCCAGGATGCCGGCTGCGATGCACTGGAACTCAACATGGCCATCCTGCCTTACGAGACATCGCTCTCGTCTGACGACGTCGAGCGTACCTTCACCCAGATCATCAACGCCATGAAGAACTCCATCTCCATCCCCGTCAGCATCAAGGTGGGGACCTACTTCACCGACATGGCCAAGCAGATGCAGCAGTTCAGCTGGATGGGCATCCAGGGCGTTACGATGTTCAACAAGAATGTACAGGTGGACATCGATACCGAAACAGAAAGCCTGAAGAACGCCTCATGGTTGAGCAATCCTGATGAGATCCACAACACGCTGCGTTGGGTGGCCATCCTCAGCAAGAAGATGCGTTGCGACATCTCCGCTTCCACGGGGGTCTATTCGGCCGACGACGTAGTCAAGTTCCTGCTGGCTGGCGCCAACAGCGTGCAGGTGGTCAGTTGTCTCTACAAGAACGGCATCGGAAGCCTCCGCCAGATGAATGACGGTCTCCAGCAGTGGATGCAGAAGAAAGGCTACGAGAGTATCGATCAGTTCCGTGGCAAACTGGCCGTGCCGCCCAACGACAAGACCTCGGTGGCCATGCGTACCCAGTTCATGAAATATTTCGCAGAAATAGTATAACAAACAATAAACATTACATTTAACACCCATTACAGTACCATGGAACAAGACGAAAAAATGACCTCCCTACAGCCGAACGTGAGTTTCTTTCGCTTTGAGGATCTCCGTGTCTATGGAAAAGCCACTGACTACGCCACTTGGGTATCCAATCAGGTAGCCAGTCCCCGCAACGAAAGTGAGCGTACCTTGGCTGCATCTTTCTGCCACTCGGCTCTTGACATCGCCCTCAACATTGCCGAGGGTTCCAGCCGCAGCAAGAACCAGTTCGACCACAACCTTAAGATTGCCAAGACCGCCATACGAGAATGCGTGGTGTATACAGAAGTGGCACACAACCTGGGCTTCTTCGAAGACGCCAACTACGAGCAGTCGCGTGAGTACCTCATGGAACTCACCCGCATGATTGGTGCCCTCATCATCTCCCTGCAGCGTTCTGGCGAGCGTCGCCACGAAGATGCTACCGACTCCTATCCCTCCACTAGCGACGAGATGGCCTACTAATACATCCAATGGAACTCAACCTTTCGAAACCTCTCATTTTCTTCGACCTTGAAACTACCGGCATACAAGTCGGACATGACCATATTGTTGAAATCTGCCTCCTCAAGGTGATGCCCGGCGGCCGGACCGACACGCGTGTGGAGCGTATCCGCCCCGTCGACGCCAGCGGCCAGACCGTCCACATCCCCGAGCAGACCACCGCTGTGCACGGCATCACCGATGCCGACGTGGCCGACAAGCCCTCGTTCCCCGAGTTGGCGCAAAGCCTGTTGGAATATATCGGCGAGGCCGACTTGGCGGGCTACAACAGCAACAAGTTCGATGTGCCGCTGCTGGTCGAGGAATTCCTCCGTGCCGGTATCGACTTCGACCTCTCGTGCCGCCGCTTGGTCGACGTGCAGAACATCTTCCACCAGATGGAGCAGCGCACCCTTGTGGCCGCCTACCGCTTCTATTGCGACAAGGAACTCGAGAACGCCCATTCCGCCGCTGCCGACACCGAGGCCACCTACGAGGTGCTTAAGGCGCAGCTCGACCGCTACCAGGGTGTTGATTACAAGGATCGCAACGGTCATGTCAGCCAGCCTGTGGTGAACGACATCGCCGCCCTTAGTGCCTTCACGGCCAACAGCCAGTGGGCCGACCTCGTCGGCCACATAGGCTACGACAAGGAACGCCGCGAGGTGTTCAACTTCGGTAAGCACAAGGGCAAGTCCGTCGAGGACATCTTCGAGCAGGAACCCTCCTACTATGACTGGATGATGAAGAGCGACTTCCCGCTCTCCACCAAGAAGCTCATCACCACCATCTGGAATCGCCGCAAGCAGAAGAAAATCAACGCGCTCAAGGCTCATTTCGGTGGGAAATAATCCCGCCTTGAATAAGGAACAGCCCTAGGAAACCCTAGGGCTATTTTTGTATGTGCTGTTGCCTATAATCCCATGAATTCTCGCAGTCGCATGGCTTGCTGCAGGCCGAAGTAGGGAAATTCCGGGTGGGGTGCCAGTTGGATCAGGTAGATGACGATGACCGCTGCCAGCAACAGGTGTCGGCGGAAGAAGCCGTACATGCGCTCCAGTGCCTCACGCAGCGGCTGGTCGCCTCGGGCGGCGGCGGCCAACGTAAGGGCAAAGAGGGTGAAGCAGAGTGCCGTCCACCAGCGGCCATAGTCGGTGGCCATTACAAACATCGGCAGGGTCATCAGCACGTCCACAGCCAGCACACCCCAGTAGCGCCATTTTCGCCCAGTGGTGTGTCGTGCCGCTGCCACCCACGGACACGCCAGCACCGCCAGTGCCGGCAGCAGCATGAGCAGCGTCAGGGCGAATTCCATCGGCAGGCGCTTCTCCCATGTGATGAAGCCCACACGGCTGTTCTCGCTGTTCGACTTGTAGAAGTAGTCGTACATCAAGCTTCCGCGGCCGTAGGCATCCTCGGAGGTGCGGTCGAGTACGCTTTGGTGCAGCGTTTCGTAGTCTATGTTCATGTGACTGAACATCCAGATGGCGCCCAGCAGTGCTGCCAGTGCCGCGCAGATGAGGCCGTAGGGCAGGGCGCGCCGCCAGTCGATGCGTCCCTCGGGCAGACTGTCGTGCAGCATCAGCGCCGCCATCAGCGGGAAGAAGGTGCAGCAGAAGGTGTGGTGGATGAGGCAGGCGGTAACGGCGATGGCGGCCGTCAGCAGGTAGTACCACCAGCGCCTCGGGCTGGCCACATAGAGCATCAGCCACGCCAGCGTGAGTGCCAGTGTGTAGGTCTCGGTGAAGTAGAGCGACATGGTGCTGTGCACCCATCCCAGGATGGAGAAGGGGGAGGCCAGGTAGACGGCCAGCAGAGGCACCGCCAGTCTGTCGTCCCGCAGGCGGCGCAGGGTCTGGATGGCAAAGCCGGCGAAGAGGAACAGCATCAGCATGTTGATGCCTATCACGAAGGGGCGCAGGTGGCTCCAGGTTACAAACTCGGGCAGTACCAGTCCGTAGAGGGTGCCCAGCAGCTTGCGGCCGCCGAAGCCTGTCTCGTAGCCCACGAAGTAGTAGGCACTGGTACCCATGCTGCCGTTGTTGCAGCCGTAGGCGTAGTCTATCACGTGGAAGAATGTGGGCACCAGTGCCGCCAGCAGCAGCAAGGGTACGCGGTAGATGGTGAGGATTTGTCTTGTCCGTGTCATTGTGCTATCTGATTTCGCATGAGAGGATTTCGATTCTGCGCGCCAAGGCGGCGGGTAGGCCGTAGACGGGGTCGGCTGACTGGCTCTCGGTGGTGGGTTGCACAGCTCCCTGGGGCTTCTGCTGCACAAAGAGTTTGCCGTCGGTCAGTGCGTCGAGGAATACGCCGTTGTGCCACGCGCGTATCATATTTATAAAGGAACCTATCCTTCGGCGCGAGAGGTTCTGGTTGTAGTCGCTTTTGTAGATGGGCGAGGCGTAGCCCGCGATGGTGATGGTGATGCTGTGGCCGGCATCGATCAGGCTTTCCACATACTCGAACAACTGCTCCACGCGATCGTAGTTGCCGACCACGCAGGTGTCGAAGAAGAGTGCCATCATGGCCGAGTCGTCGGCGTTTTGCTGGCGGGCGATATATTCGTTGCGCAGCGTGGCGTAGCGTCGCTGGCAGTCGGGGTAGGTGGTCTCTGTTACCACCTCGTGGCTTTTGGGGTCTGGCTCGTCGTTGTGGAAGTAGAGGAAGAGGGGGAACATGAAATGTTGGATGCGGTGTACAATGGTGTCGATGTTGTTCTCCACGGTGTCAATGGTTACCACCTGCTGTAGCATCAGCGAGTCGATGCCCCAGCGATAGAGGTCGTTGCAGCAGGTGGAGTCGGTGAGGAAGTAGCTGTCCGAGCGGTTGGAGGCCAGGTAGCCCGCCATCGGCATGGCGGTGAGGCTGTCGTACTGGGTGATGGTGAAGTATAGGTCGTTCTGCTCGCTGTTGAGGCATCCGCATACGGATTCTGCCTTCTGCCAGGTGTTGCGGCTGCCGATGGCGCAGTAGATGTCGAAGCCGCCCATGCCTCCGGCGCGGTCGCTGCTGAAGTAGAGCACACCGTTGCGCTGGTCGTAGAAGGGGGTGTACTCGTCGGCGGGCGAGTTGACCAGGGGACCCAGGTTGACACACTCGCCGGCCTGGCCGTTCTTGATGAGGGTGTACCAGATGTCCATACCGCCCAGTCCGCCGGGGCGGTCGCTGACGAAGTAGAGTATCACCGTGCTGTCGGCCAGCCGTCCCACGGTGGGGTGTGTGGCGGTGTATTCCGGCAGGTTCACCTGCCCTTTCAGTTTCGAGGGTTTCTCCCAGCCGCGTCGTTTCTGCTTCTTGGCCACGTAGATTTCCGACCGTAGGCTCTCCACGTCGCCGCGGGTGAAGTAGAGATCCTGTGTCAGCGGGTCGAGGGCCAGGTTGCCGGTGTGGTCGCGTTTGGAGTTGATGCCCCAGCGGTCGAGGCGCGGACGGCTGATTTTTCCGCTTTTGGCGATGCGGGCCTGGTAGACTTGCATCACGCTGCCGCCCATGTCGAACTGCTTGTTGCGACCCTCGGGCTGCCGCATCGACGAGTAGGCCAGCACCGTGTCGCCCACCACCAGCGCGCCGGTCTCGCTTCCGGGCGTGTTGAACGGCTTCTCCAGGTGTACCACCTTGTATTGCGCAGAAAGCCTCACCCCCAGCCCCTCTCCTGGCAGGAGTGGGGAGTGGATTGCCGCAGCAATCAGGAGCAGTCTTATGATTTTCTTGTTCATCATTGATTCCTGTCTACACCCCTCTCCTGGCAGGAGAGGGGCTGGGAGGGAGGTTTCTATATAATCGGGCACGGCAGTGCCTTGTGCCGGCGGTCTTGTTTTGCGAGTTTGTAGATGATGCCTATCTCGAATGCGCCCAGTGTGCGGCTGGCTTCGGCCAGGCGCGAGAGGTTGGCGTCGTAGCTCAAGGCGAATATCCAGTTGGTCCATTCGACGGCCAGGTTCACCGCCGCCGCGTCGCCGTGGCGACCCAGCAGGCCGGCACTCAACGCCAGGTACTGGCTCGGCCGCTCGTTGAGGTACCACTTCACGTCGCATCCGTAGACCAGCTCGGAGAATCCCTTCTGGTACTGGAATCCTGCCACAGGCAGCAGGCTCACCGCCGGCCAGCCGCGCCATTCGGCGCGCCCGTAGAGGTTGTAGCGGCGGCAGAGGCGCGTGTCGGTCATGCCGAGGTACGAGATGTCGGGTTCGTTGATGTTGCGCACCGAGGCGCCGAGCTTGGTGTAGAGTGCGTCGTTCACCTGATGGAACCACGCCACGCCTGCACCTAGGGTGGGGTAGAGGGCTTTTTCGCGGACAAAGCTTTCTGTGCCGTCCTGCAGTTCGATGTGTTCGGGATTGAATCCCGACTGGCCCACGCCCACCTCGGCGGCCACCGACACTAGGTTGTCGTTGTTCACCACCCGCTGGAAGTAGGAGAGGATGGCACTGGCCGATGTGGAGCCGTAGTTCAGTGTGCCGGCGCGGTCGTTGCTCACCCAGAGTCCAATGTTCCACCCGTTGTGGCTACGGCGGCTGCGGGCGAGGTTCCATTCGGCGGTGGCGCTGATGGTTTGGAAGGGGACGGAGACCGAGGCCCATTGGTTGCGGTAGATGACGCCGAAGCGCCCTTGTCCTTCGAAGAAACCGCTGTAGGCCGGGTTGAAGAGCAAGGGGTCGAGGTCGAGCATCGAGAAGTGGATGTCTTGGGCTGCTATTTTGGAGGAGATAAAAGGAGATAGAAGGAGATAAAAGGAGATAAAGGACAAAAGTATCCATCTTGAACTTTTGTCTTCTGTCTTCTGCGAGCGTAGCGAGCTATCTTCCGTTATCTTCATATATCTTCCTTGTCTAGCCTCTCGTATAAGGGGGCAATGAGATGTCGGCGAACTCGCCGCGGAGGTATTTGTAGTAGCCTGCGATGCCGACCATGGCGGCATTGTCGGTGCAGAACTTGAAGGGCGGGATGAAGGCCGTCCAGCCGTGCTTGTCGCAGATGCGCTGCAATTCGCTGCGCAGCAGCGAGTTGGCACTCACACCTCCGGCGATGGCCACCTGCCGTACCTGGTGGTCCAGGGCGGCGCGTTCCACTTTCTTCAGCAGAAAACTGACGATGGTCTTCTGTATCGAGGCGCAGAGGTCGGCCTTGTGGTTCTCGATGAAGTCCGGGTCGACCTTCAATTGGTCGCGCAGGAAATAGAGGAACGAGGTCTTGATGCCGCTGAAGGAATAGTCGTAGCCCGCGATTTGCGGTGTGGCAAACTTGAACGCCTCGGGGTTGCCCTCCTTGGCGAGGCGGTCTATAATCGGGCCGCCCGGGTAGCCCAGGTCCATGATTTTTGCCGCCTTGTCGATGGCCTCGCCCGCCGCGTCGTCGATGGTCTGCCCCAGCACCTCCATGTCGAAATGGTCGCGCAGCAGCAGTATCTGCGTGTGGCCACCGGAGACCAGGAGGCAGAGGAAGGGAAAGGTGGGAGTGGATCCACTTTCCGCTTGAATGAAGTGGCTCAACACGTGCGCCTGCAGGTGGTTGACCTCAATCAGCGGCTTGCCCAGTGCCTGGGCGAAACTCTTGGCAAAGCTCACGCCCACCATCAGCGACCCCATCAGTCCGGGGCCGCGGGTGAACGCCACCGCGTCGATATCGGTCTTTTGGATGCCTGCCTCGCGGATGGCCGCATCCACCACCGGGATGATATTCTGCTGGTGCGCCCGCGAGGCCAGTTCCGGCACCACGCCGCCGTACTGCTCGTGCACCTTCTGGCTCGCAATCACGTTGCTCAACAGCACGTTGTCGCGCAGCACGGCCGCCGACGTGTCGTCGCAGCTTGATTCTATAGCTAATATAGTTACCATATTTCAGAGTGCAAAATTACACATTTTGCCCGACATGGCCAAATTTTTTTTCGTTTCCCACATCGCACCATATCGTATCAGAGTTCATGTATTCATTAAGAGAGTATCTAGGGAATACCTACCGAACCTTTATCCTCCCCATCCTCATTTTAACAAAAAATAATAAAAATTCTTGGCCACCTATTTGAAAAGTTGTATATTTGCAATGTTGGACTAATGACAAAAGTTTTATTAACCTATTAAAAATCAACTCAAAATGAAAAAAATCGTATTAGCAATCGTGGCCGTTTTCGCTATGGGCAGCATGGCCACAGCACAGATTCAGGACCTCGGTGTCCGTATTGGCGGCGGCCAGGGCTATGGCGCCGAACTCTCCGCCATGTGGGGCATGGGCGGCAACCGCATTGAGACCGACCTCGGCTGGAGCAGCGGCGACCACCACACCTCGATCAGTCTTGCTGGCATTTATCAGTGGACTGGCGAAATCGGCAGCGGATTCAATTGGTTCGCCGGTGTTGGCGCCCGTCTCGCTTTCTGGACCTATGACATCGAAGGTGTTGATTCCGACTTCGCCCTCGCCCTCGTTGGCCAGGCCGGTATCGAATACAACTTCGACGCCATCCCGTTCCAGCTGACTTTGGACATCCGCCCCAATTTCTGGATCATCCCCGACACCGAGTTCCACTGGGGTGATATCGCCCTCGGTATCCGCTACCGTTTCTAAACGTTTAGCGACGTTAGACTTGAGTTGCCTCCCTCAACCAAGGGGAGGCAACTTTTTTTTTGCCATGTCCCGATTTCTTTGTACTTTTGCACCGCAATTATAATACATTATATCGTATGAAATATTCCATTGGAGTAGATATGGGCGGCACCAACACAGACCTTGGTCTGGTCTCCGCCAACGGCAACATCGTTCAGCGTCGCAATATGCCGACCAATGCTTATACAGACTTCGCGCTCTACATACGCGACTTCATGCGCGAGGTGGATGCCATGCTGGCCGACCAGCAGGCCATCGACGGCGAGCCGCTCACCCTCGAGGGCATCGGCGTAGGCGCACCGAACGGCAACTTCTACACAGGCTGTGTCGACAACGCCCCCAACCTCACCATGAAGGGCGTGCTCGACTTCGGCAAGGAGATACACAAGTACCGCGACGTGCCCGTCGTCCTCTCCAACGACGCCAACGCCGCCGCCTACGGCGAGTACGTCTACGGCGGTGCCAAGGGTATGAAGCACTTCATTATGTTCACCCTCGGCACCGGTGTGGGCAGCGGTGTGGTGGTCGACGGCCGTTTGGTACACGGCTCCACCGGAGCCGCCGGCGAACTCGGCCATGCCATCCTCTACCAGCACGGGCGTCCCTGCTCCTGTGGCCGTGAGGGCTGCCTCGAGACCTATACCTCCGCCCGCGGCATCGTGCAGACCTACTGTGAGTTGAAGGGTGTTCCCGTTACAGCTGACATCACCAGCAAGATCATCGGCGAGCTAGCCCACCAGGGCGACCCCATCGCCCTCAAGACGTGGGCGACTGTGGGCGACCAGCTGGGCTTGGCTATGGCCAATGCCGTTACCTTCTCCGCCCCCGAGGCCCTCTTCCTCATGGGCGGCCCCGCCCAGGTGGGCGAACCCCTGCTGAAGCCCCTGCGCGAGGCGTTCGACCGCTATCTGCTCAACATCTTCGCCGGCTCGTGCCAAATCCGCATGTCCGAACTCAAGGCCAACGAGGTGGCTATCCTCGGCGCCGCCGCACTGATTAAGATGCCCAAGGACTAGTTAGACTAGTTGAACTAGAAAATCTGGAAAAAAACCAAAACAATGAAACGCTTCTTTGCCATATGCTTCTCGGTGCTGCTTTTCGCCGCCTGCGGCGAAAAGAGCCTCACCTCCTACGTCAACCCCCTTGTCGGCACCGACGACCACGGCCACACCTTCCCCGGCGCCATAGTCCCCTTCGGGCAGATACAGCCTTCGCCCGACACGCGCCTCGAGGGATGGGACGGCTGTAGCGGCTACCACTACTCCGACAGCATCATCTACGGCTTCTCCCACACCCACCTCTCCGGCACCGGCTGCGAGGACTACGGCGACGTGCTGCTGATGCCCGTCGGTGCTATGCAGATCCACAATATGAAGCACTGTGCACAGGTGCGCGACGGCTATAAGCAGCCCTTCAGCCATGAGGACGAGGTGGCTCGGCCGGGTTACTACAGCGTGAAGCTGGGAATTCGATATGAGAGGAAGCTGGTGGAACTTACCGCCGACCGCCGTGTGGCCTACCATCGCTACACTTTTGACCCTTTGGATACAGACGAAAGAGGTGTCGTGCTCGACCTGCGCCACCGCGACGTGCTGCTCAGCGGGCGCATCATGCAGCGCGACGGCCTCATCGTGGGCTGGCGCGAAAGCTCGGCCTGGAACCCCGACCAGCACCTCTTCTTCGCCATCCGCACCAACGTCCCCTTCGACAGCATCATATTGAACGACGACTCCACGCTGGCCATCCTTATGCTCCCTGACAAGACAAGAAAGGTCGAACTGCAGGTGGCCATCAGCGGCGTGGACATTGAGGGTGCCATCAGAAACCTCAACGCTGCCGAGTACAAGACTTTCGACGAGGCTCGCCGCGGTGCTGACAGTGCCTGGGAGGTTGCCCTCGACAAGCTGCGCGTGAAGGGAGGCACCAAAGAGCAGCGCCGCTGCTTCTACACCGCCCTCTACCATTGCATGACCGCCCCCTACCTGTGGAGCGACGTCGACGGCCGCTACCGCGGGTACGACAACCAGGTGCACACCGTCGACCCCGGCCGCGAGGTGTACACGGTGCTTTCGCTTTGGGACACCTACCGCGCCCTGCACCCCCTGCTGACGCAGATTGAGCCCGAGCGCACCGTTGACTTCGTCTATACCGCCATGAAGCAGTACGAGCAGAGCGGCGAGCTGCCCATGTGGCCGCTGGCGGCGCACGAGACGCACTGCATGATTGGTTACCACGCCGTGCCCATGATGCTCGAGGCTTACAAATACCTGGCCAGCGAGGACGGCACCCTGGCCGGCTACACGCCCCAGCAGCTCCTCGAGGCCATGGTGGCCACCAGCAACCGCACCCCCGAACACCGCGCCTACGCCCGGCAGGGCTACCTCTCCTCCGAGGTGGACAATGAGAGCGTCAGCAAGACCCTCGAATACGCCTACGACGACTGGTGTATCGCCCAAATGGCACGCATCGCCGGCGACAGCGCCACGGAGCGCGAGTACTGGATTCGCAGCCAGTCGTGGCAGAACGTGATGGACACCAACGGCTTCATGCACCCGCGCCGCAACGGGGCCTTCCTCATCCCCTTCGACCCCACCGAGGTGAACAACCACTTCACCGAGGCCAACTCGTGGCAGTACAGCACCTATGTGCCGCACGACATCGACGCCTGGGTGGAACGCCTCGGCGGTGCCGACCGAGCCGAAGCCTTCCTCGACAGCCTCTTCGAGGGGCGCAATAGCCTCTCCGGCCGCGACCAGGCCGACGTTACCGGCCTCATCGGCATGTACGCCCACGGCAACGAGCCCTCGCACCACGCCGCCTGGCTCTACACCCACCTTGGCCGCCCCGAGAAGACCGAGAAATACGTCCACAAGATACTCAACGAGCTCTACACCAGCCGGCCCGACGGCCTCTGCGGCAACGAGGACTGCGGTCAGATGAGTGCCTGGTATGTCCTCTGTGCCCTCGGCATGTACGAAGTCTGCCCCGGCAGCGGCATTTGGCTGCGCACCGAGCCCATCTTCAAGAACGACCTCGACTGGGCCCTGGCCTCCGACCCGCAGGGAGAGCCCCTCTGCTGCCCCAAGGAGTACCGCATCACGCCGTGTCCTGTCTATAACGACTGGCGCATGCAGAGCACGCGCGACCGTGTCAGCGACACCGCCGCCCGCTGGGAGGGCCGCCTGCCCTCGCAGACGGTGCGCCATGTGGAGGTGAAAACCTCGACCGACAAGCACGTTACCTACCTCACCCAGCCCGCTCCGCAGTACACCGAGAACGGCCCCGAGGGCATGGTGGACAACATCCTGGCCTCCACCAACTACCGCATCGGCGGCTGGCAGGGCTGGCAGGAGGACATGGTGGCAGTGGTGGAGCTAGACCGCGAGAAGACCGTCCGCCACATCGGCCTCGACTGCCTCGAGCACATGCGCTCCTGGATATTCTTCCCCATCAACGTCAAGATGGAGACCAGCCTCGACGGCAAGACGTGGAAAACCTTCGGCGAGGTGAGCACCACCCAGTTCCCCACCGAGCACTACCGCCAGGAGGAGATGGTGCGCCACGAGTTCTGTGCCGACGGCAACACGCGCGCCAAATACGTCAAAATCACCGCCACCAACTTCGGCGCCCTGCCCGACTGGCACGTCAGTGCCGGCCAGCAGGCATGGCTCTTCGCCGACGAGATAATAATTAAATAACACGCAACGATATGAAAAAGACCGCCAAAACGCTGACCGCCGCCAGTTTGGTGCTGGCCGCTTTTGCCCTCGCTTCGTGCGACAGCAAGCTTTGCTACTGCTACGAATACACCAGTCAGAGTGTCCGCGAGCAGGAAGCCTACACCAACACCGACACCCCGTGCGCCTCCCTTAGCCGCGGCGAGAGCCGCATTTGCGTCGAGCGCGCCGAGCGCATGGATCCCGGCGACCTGGCTTTCAAATAGACGATGGCGCGCTATGGGACACTTGTACCCGTAAATGTCCCATAGCGCACCAGAGTTTATGTATTCATTAAGAGAGTATCTACCGTTCCCCTAGGGAACCCCTGCCTTACAGCAGCAATATCGCGTTGCTTACGGGTCGTTCTCCCCGGCAGTCGTAGCGGCCGTTGTCGGAGGGGTGGTTCAGCACACCTCCGCAGTCGCGCACGTAGAGGGTTGAGCTGCCGCCGCCGTCCAGGTTGATGGCCTCCGCGCAGCCCAGCCACCGCAGCACCAGGGTCAGTTCCTCCAGCGTCAAGCCCTCGGCCTTCCCCTTGTGCCGCCCGTCTGCCACAAGCAGCAGTACTGTCCCGTCGTGCTTGATACCCAGTGCCGTGCGGTTGTGCCGTCGGGTAACGAAGGTACGGTCGCCACGCTGCTCCACGGTTTTCCCGCCGCGCAGCAGCATTGGGCCGGCGGTCATGATATTGCTGTCCGGCAGGTGCTCTTCCCACAGCCGGTTACTGTCGGGTATCTCAAGGCGTGGCTTCCCTTTGCGCAGCAGCAGGGTGGCGTACTGGTAGTACTTGCGGTTCACTGCCGTGTCGCCCGCCGCCGTGTTCTCGCCGCGCTGGATGCCGTCGATGCGCAGGTGACACACCGGATGCCCGTGCTCCATGTCGAAGTAGCTGCCGTTCACCGCAGCCCATGCCTCCTGCCGTGTGGCCAGTTCCGAGGTGGGGGTCAGTGTGCTGTCGAACGCCAGCGCCAGCCGCCTCGGCGACCCTTCGGGTATTTCGATAATGCTCAAATATTGTGCCGAGCAGAAGAGGCTGCCGGTGGCAAACTGGTAGCGCTTCACTGTGAAACCCTCCAGCGAGTCCACCCGCCACTGTGCCGTGGCCACCCGCAACGAGTCCACGGTGCGGTCCACCTGCGCCTGTACCGTGCCGAAAACCAGGCTTGCACACAGCACCGCCAGCCACCATGTCGCCTCGCGCCTCATCGCCTTGCCTCCTTGCCTTTTTTCTTGAACAACTCGCTCCAGCGGTCGAAGTCCTTGGTGAGCTTCAGCCCCGCCCCCTGTTTATAGGGCAAGTCGATGCGGGTGTAGTCGTTGGTGTTGGTGCGGTTGTAGGCGAAGAGGTGCACCAGCGGACTCAAGCGATAGCCGATAAGGGCGTCGATGACCGCCCCGTTGATGTTGTTGGCCTCCAGCTCGCGGCTGTCGCCACCGTAGCCCAGCGTACTCTCGAGGTACCACCGTCCCCAGTCCTTGCTGATGTTCACGTCGAACTGCTCGTTGGTCATTTCGGTGGCCGACTTGTAGGAGAGGTCTACATCGACAAACTGCACCATGTCGGTCAGCGAGTTGCCAACGAACGAGGTTACGATGTCCAGCGGATTGCTACCCGGCACGTTGTTGTTGCTCACATTGTAGAAACTTCCTCCGAGCAGCAGCGACACGGTCTGGTTCAACATGTCGCGCTCGCTGTTGCGGTCGATATAGGCGAACACCTCCTCCTCCACGCTCTGGTCTGCATTGGGCAGCCGTATGTCGAAGCCGATGGTGGGGTCTTGCAGGGTGCCGTTGATGGCGATGACGTTCTCCACTTGCAGGTACTTCTGCGTGTTGTCGATAGTGGAGAGGCTTCCGGTGAGGGTGGACATATTGACGCGCTGCGAGTAGACGGCCTTCAGGTCGAATCGTGCGTCGGGGGCGCTGCCTTGGAAGTTGAGGTTGCTGCCGCTCTCGATGGTGAAGTTTTTCTCGTAGACCGACAGCAGCCCCACCTTCATCATTCCCGAAGTAATCTCGTAGGCACCCATGATTTTGGGGTCTCCCGCGCCGAGGATGCCCACGTGCAGGTCGCCCTCGCCGCGCGCGCTGACGCCTACCGCCACCTCGCTGAAGTCCATCGGCAGGTTCAGTTTCACGTCGGGAGTGATATTCAGATCCAGGTTCAATTCCAGGTTGGAACTGCGGCCTTCGTTTTCGTCCTTGCTTTCCTCTTGCTGCGGGTCCCCCACGAAGGAGATGTAGTTCTGCGACTTTACCTGCTGCTGGTAACTCACCGGGATGGTCAATTCGCAGCCGGGGGTGGTGCGGGCGCGGACGTCAATCCGCAAGTGGTTGGATGTGCCGCTCACACGCCCGTCGGCCGAGGCCAGCAGGGTTCCGTAGAACTGGTCGCCTGTCTTCTTGTCCAGCACCAGCAGATTGTCGGTTCTCACGCCCAAGTCTATCTGCAGACTTTGGTCGGGGGTGTATTCGAGGGTTCCCATGGCGCGCGCCACGTTGCCCAGTTTGTCGCGGATGCGGAATCCGTTGAGGGTAATGGTGCTTCCGTGGAAGCGCGCGCTGTCGTCGAAGTAGTAGGTTACCTCCGTCAGATCCACTCGCAAGGCCCCTCCCTCCACGCGGGCTTCCCCGTGCACATCGGGATGCCTCAAGGTACCCTGCAGGGCGAGTGTGCCGTGTACCTGGCCGGTGAAGTGGCTTGTGAACGAATTCAGTAGAGGTTGAGCCAGGGCAAGCTCGAAACCATTGAAGTTGATGTTGAGGTTCATCTCGGGACTTTCGTTCCCCAAGCCAACCCATCCCTGTGCATTCATTTGCTGGTTTTGCAGTTGCAGATTGACGATGTTCAGTTCCGAGTTCCAGTTGCTGGTAAGGTTCACTACGCCCAGTGGCTGTCGGTTCACCACGCAGCTGTCCACTTGCAGGTTGGCGTTGAAGTAGGGGGTCTTGTCAAGCCCGTAGATCGAGAAGCGGCCGCTGATGTCTCCCTCCACATCAAGTGGGCTGTCTTGCAGAAGCACTTCGCCCAGAAGATCCAGGCTGAATCGCTGGAAGTCGAGCTCGATGCAGTCGCTCTCCTGCCCGTTGAGGGACAGGCGGCCGGCAATGCGCTGTTGTTCGCTGGCGGCACTCACCCCCTCTCCGGTGATGCCCAAGCGCGTTTCGCCCCGTGTCAGCCGCAGGGTGTCGGCTCCCAGTTCCCATTGGGTGCTGCCCACGTAGAACCATGGGCGGAACACGCGCACGTCATTGCCCTCCAGCCCCAGCACCAGGTCTCCATGTGTGGCGCTGGCCCCGTCGCCCCATTGCAGGCCGAGGGTGGCCAGATCGGGTTTGCTGCCCACGGTGGCCACGAGGCGTTCCAGCAGCCCGATGCGTCCTATGTTGAGGCTTTGTGCCTCAAGCTCTATGATGTAGTTGTCGCCCATCGTGCGCCCGCTGGCACCCATATTGTCCAGCAGGATGGAACCTAGGCGCAGCGAGTCGCTCCGCAGCACCAGTTTCAGTTGCTCGCCGCTGTTGTAGGTGGCGTCGAGCCATGTGCCCGGGGCTACGCTTATCTTCTCGGTCAGCCCGCGCAGGCGCTTACCGTCGTCTTTCCATTGCAGGTGGAACGTCAGCGCGTTGTCCGCCATCTGTTCCAGCACGGCGGAGTCCACGGCTGGCAGGGTGTTGAAAATCTCGGGCAGGTAGAGGTTTCCCAAGTGCTGCGCCATCAGAGGCAGGTCGCTGTAGCGGAAAGTGCCGCCCAGTTGGGCATCGGCCATGTCGCTCACCAGTTGTACCGCCTTTCGGTCGCCTTCCGACTGCACGTGGATTTGCGCCTGTGCCATCTGCAAGTCGCCATAGTGTATCTTGGTGGCCAACACACTGCCCGACAGTGTCTCCAGGTCGTTGCCGCTGCCTTGGGCCTCGATGTGGGCGGCGAGGGGGTGGGGGAGGAGGCCGAGGTCGAAATGGCCTATGTCGGCTTTGAGCAGGTAGTTTCCAGTGCTGTCGCGTAGGTCGCCCATAGCCACCACGTCCAGTTGCGCCAGGCTGTCGTCCGACTGCACGTGTGCCGTCAGCAGTCCTTCTTGCAGCGCGCCGTTCAGGCTAGCCCCGTTCAGCGGATGGCCTTTCACCACGCTGTGAATCACTTGCCCTTCCACCTCTGCGTTCAGCCGCCGCACCACCGACTCGCCCTTGTGGCGCGGGTCGCGCAAAGTACCTTTGGCGCTGAAGTCAAATCCGCCTTGCGTAATCCAGTCGGTGCCAAGAAGTCCCAGGTCGATTTTCGCACTGTTCGCCTCCACAGTGAAGGTGTGCCCGTGGGTGGTGTTTCGCAAGGTGGCGTCCACTGCCAGTTGTCCAGGGGTACTCTCCAGTTGCAGGTTGGCGGTGGCAGTCTCTTGCCATCCGCCTTTCACCGTGCCGCGCACCTCGGCCTGCCCCAGTTCGCCAGCCATTCGCCTCGTCGCCTCGGGCACCTTCAGCCAATCCAGCCAGCATTCCACGTCTTCGCGGTTCGTGTACAGGCGTTCTATCTCAAGGGAAAAGTCGGTGGCCTCTATCTGTGGCAGGCCCACAATCGAGCCCTCCACCTGCACTCCCGACTGTTCGCCCCACCGGACCGACAGGTCGGCCACCAGCGAGTCTATCGTCCCCTGTGCCCAACCTTGCGCCTCGGCAGTCATTTCCACTCCCCACAGCACCGGCGCCCAGTAGGCCACGTCGCTCATCGCCACCCGCGTGCCTTCTTTGATTTCCACTCGGTGTTGCACCGCCGACAGGTAGTCCGTCATCCCCTGCCAGGTGTCGTAGTGCAACTCGCCGTTGAAGCGTATCTCGCTCTGAGGTGTGCGTACCTTGAAGTCGCGGGCCACTATCTCGTAGCGGCTCACGTGCACCTGCCCGCTCACCTCGTTCACCGTGAAACCGCTCCTCTCTCGCGTCTGCAGGTGTACGATGCGGCAAGTGATGTCGTCGTTCACCACCTGTATGTTTTTGAATTTTCCGTTGATTCGGGAAAACTCCATGTGTGGAATCTGTACACCGTGTTCGTACACTGTCGCGCGCTTGTCCGGCAGATCCATTTTGTAGTGTACGTCCACCAGCTCCAGCGATTTGGCCGTTACCGTGAACGGCTCCTTCGGCTTGTGGCTGTCCTTGGGTTCCTTGGGCTTGAAGTAGTCGATGATGAATTGCAGGTTGGTTTTCGGGTCGTCCCCGGTCTCCAGGTGGTAGTAGGCGTTGCGCAGGTACACGTGGTCCAACTCCAGCCTGTGATGGCGATAGGGGAATCGCTTGAAACCCACACGCAGCGTCTCGCCGCGGAATATCGTGTCCCCATCGGGAGCCACCAGCAGCACGTCGTCCAGTATCACGTGGTCGAACGGCATCATGTGCAGCGACCCGATCTTCACCTCGCCGCCCCACTCTCGGGAAAAATAGTTGCTCGCCGCGGCACCCAGCCACGACTGCACAAGCGAATAATTCACCAAAGCCACAGCCACATACAGCAGTAGCCCAAGCACCAGCAGTGTGCGCGACGTTATCTTCCAGGCCGTCTTCAATTCGCAATAAAGAACGCGCGCCCAGGCGGTTTATTATATCTGCAGGCTAAAAAACTTCCCCTAGTCGCCTATCACCACCTTTGTGTTGCCCGTTACCTTGCCCATGTTGCCGCCGCCGTAGACGTTGCTCTCGACGTGAGTGGTGCCGAGGACTTTCACCTCGGTATTGCCGGTGGTAACTGCCGTTTTGCCGAAGCCGCCGCCGAAGACCGACCTCTTGATGCGACCGTTGTGGGTGGTTACCTTGAGGGGGTGTTCGGATGAGTTATAGGTACCCCCGAATCCTCCTCCGTAGACATCGCCGTGGATGAGTGGGGTGTCGGCGTGGGGGTATTTTGCATCCTCGTGTCCAATGATTACGCGTACATCGCCTGTAACCGAGGTCTGCTCACCGTAACCACAACCGAAGACGTTGCCGGAGTCGACGGCACAGCCAGGGTTACCCACCGTACCGCCCTTGATGTGTACTTTTATCGGTCCTTTCACATTACCGATAGTGTTGCTTCCGCCGTAGACACCGCCGACGACAAGACCGTCGCGCATCTCGACATTTACCTTGAAACCTCGCTGCCTGTTACTGCCGCCAAAAACCTTGCCAGCCACTGTGCCGCCCAAGATTTGAATGTTACTGCTGTCGCCGCCGCAATGACCAAAATTGCCACCACCGTAAACATCGCGTGAGATATAGGCACTGTCGCCTACTACGATGTATGTGTTCTCAACCTTTCCCACATTGGCACCGGGACCCGTGGCGGAACTGTGTCCGCTGCCAGCTCCGAAGAGGTTGCCACCTTTGGAATAGAAAAACGTCTTGTCGCGGGCATCATGCTGCAGCTTGGCTCGCCCACCGAAATAGATGAAACTGTTACCTATCAATTTGCCATTGCTGGTGTCGGATCCGTTGCATCCGCCGGCTATCCAGCCGTTGACCTCGCCGCCTGTGAAAACCATTCTGCGGGAGCCTTTGGCAAAAGCGCGCGTGGCAGCACCGTAGACAGCGTTTTCCACGCGACCTCCCTTGATGTATATGCGCACCTGCATATAGTTCTTGTCCACATATTCGACTGTGTCATCAGACGAGTCCATGCCCGCACCAATGCAATCAATATCACCGCCTTCCACGGTCAGAACCCTCGCACCGATGTATCCTTTTGCAGCCCTGTCCCCAAGGTATATTAGCGGGTTCCATTCGTCTGCCGGATTCCCATTGTATCTTGCCGTAAACGTGCCACTTTTGATTACATAATTGTACATGCGGCTGTTTTTGTTCACAGAGTCCTTGACTACGATTGTATTTGCCCCATGGCTTCTGGGAATGAGAAGTTTGCTGTTGTCGCCCCTGCTACGGTCATAGTCGTTGCCTATCACCACGTCGAGGCAGACCCTCCCATTGGTGGTCTTGGTGCTGGTTGTATTGGGAGACAAGAACCAGAACATGTTTGCAAAAGTGCCGCTTTCCAAACGGAAACGGACGTTCTTGTCTCTTGTGTCGCTTAACTCGGTTTCGGTAGTGCCATAATATTCTCCATACCCCTGAAGGAAGAACTTGTATCCGTCCTCGGGCAGGCACATGCGTCCGCAGATCATGCTTCCTCCTCTCGTATGTTGCGCGTTAGAATAAGACATGGCACTTCCGCTCACCTTCTTGGGGGATATCGAATACAGCGTATCGTAATTGTACTCCTTGAGCCAAACCGTATCACCCCTCATCAGCCCTCCGCTATTATCCGTTCCCGGCTGCGAAGGGTTCACCACCACATAGTAGGTGGAGTCGTTCTCCTGGACAGCACAACTGCTGGGGCAGAAATATATGTAGGTCTCCCGCTGCAAGCCGAACGACAGCTTGATGTACTCGAACTTTATCGTCTCCCATGGGAAGAAGAACGGCTCACTGGTGTTCATACTTCCTGACCCGGTGGCAAGGCTCCCGGAGGAGGGGATCACCAGGCTGCCGATCCTGGCATTTTGGGGGACATAGGATCCGCTGCAGTCGGACCAGCCCGAACCCCAAAAGCGAGACTGGTTTAGTTGTTGCAGTCTGTAGATTTCATAGTTCCCGCTGAGGTTGCCGAAAGATGGGACCTCGGTGTGCAGTATGTTGGAGGATTCCAAGACGGTGGCGCGGTTGGTGGTGCAGATGCTCAAACCCTACGAGAACCACGTGTTGTTCATCACCACCGACAATGGCTCCGAGTTCGCCGACCACAAAACCATCGCCAGAAAACTCCACACCTCCGTCTATTTCGCCCACCCTTATTCCTCTTGGGA
>CACZLT010000018.1 GCA_902782185.1 uncultured Bacteroidota bacterium
AAAACAATAGATTACAACAATGAACAATACATTTGACTGGAACCGTTTCTGCAAGGTGGTCCACAAGGACCTCAAGAACCTCTGGCCCTCTTTCGGCACCACCATGCTCATCTTCGTGGCCCTGCCGCTGGCGCTGTGGCTGCTCATACTGGTGGTGGCAGGCAGCTCGATGGCATTCCCGGCCGACCTGCGCCTGGCCATTATTGAATTCCTGGCCATGTTCGCCGCCCTGATGGCGCCGTCGCGCCTCTACCGCACGTGGAACCTCCGCAACGAGGGCGTCCATTTTGCCATGCTGCCAGCCTCCAAGCTCGAGAAATTCCTCTCGGCGCTCATATTCTCCATCGTGCTGATTCCCCTGGCGGTCTACCTCGGCGGCCTGGCGCTCGACATGCTGCTCACCGCCCTCCCGTGGGGTTCCTACCAGAGCTGGATATGGCAGGGTGGGGCCGGCTTCCCCTTCACTACCGACTTTTCCCTGCTGGCCGACCTCGGCGGCGGCCAGGAAGACCAGATTCTGCGCTATTACGGCACCTGGTGGTTCGTCGGCATGCTCCTCGGGCACATCGGCGGCGTGCTGCTCTTCCTTTTCACCAGCACCCTCTTCAAGCGCCACAAGGTGCTCCAGACCTTCCTCTGGCTCTACCTCATCCAGTTCGTCTTCACCCTCATCCTTATCCCGGTCTGCATCGCCGTCGTCTCGCAGCCCGACTTCGGGGAATGGATCCTCTCCCTCTTCGAGCGCTACGACGAGGAATGGGTTGCCCGCTGTTTTTTGATGGGTGTCATCGCCTTCGATGTGCTGGAGATAATCCTCTTCGGCTGGCTCAGCTGGCGCAGACTGAATCGTATGGCTTACTAAGATAGCCGACCGGCTGATGGAGCAGATTATGGCTGGGAAGGTCGAGGAGCGCATGCCTTCGGTGCGTGAGGTGGCCGCCCTCATGGGCGTCAACCCCAACACCGTGGTGCGCACCTTCGACCACCTGCAGGCCAACGAGATTATCTTCCAGCGCCGCGGCGTGGGCTACTTCGTCGGTGCCGATGCACGCGAGCGCATCTTGGCCGAGCAGCGGAGGGAGTTCCTCGAGGATGATTTACCCGTCATCCGTAAGCGTATCAATGCCCTCGGCATCACTATCGAAGAATTAACCAAACACCTGCAGCAATGAAGCATACATCGCTTATCCTGCTGGTCCTCGCCGGCTTGCTCTCCACCTCCTGCTTCCGCGGCGAATCCAAGTTCAGTCCTTATACTGGCGGCCTCGCCCCCGACCAAGTGCGTGCCAAGATGGACTCCTTGGGCTGCGACTACGCCATCATCGCCGATGGCAAGACCCATCAGACCGTGATCTTCTCATGGCGCGACAGCGCAGACTGCTGTTACCTCATGGAAAGCTACACCGACGACAACGGCAATGCTATCGCTGACGAGAGTCCGCTATGGTGGATGCCTTTTGAGGATTGGAGCATTGTACCAATCAAAGGGGGGGCTTGGCGCGTCAAGTATACCCAGTCGGAACACCCGATATTCCGTTACGGAACCAAGTTTTCCGACCCCAAGCTAACTGACGACGGAGTGGCTTTCTACACCAAGTTCATCTTAATAACCTCATCCCGCTGTCTTTTCCTCGCCGCCGATCGGTCGCTGGAGACTGTCGACTTCTTCTCCCGCCCCGAACTTCGGACACTGCTGGCCTTCGCCTCGATATTCGGCGTAGGATCCGATGACCGCACACTCAGTCAGTCCGTCGCCGACACCACTCTGTGCCAGGGGCCGGAGGAAATATAATTTGGCTGAATGGAAGATTTGTCGTATTTTTGCAACCGCTAAACAGACATTACATGGAAGAGATTTTGAAAGTGGAGGGTCTGCGCAAGACTTTCACATTGAGCAAGAAACAACAGAAAATAGAACACACCGACGCCAAGCGCAAGGTGGCGGTGGACGGGCTGAATTTCAGCGCCTACCGCGGTGAGATATTCGGTCTGCTGGGTCCCAACGGTGCCGGGAAGACCACCACGCTGCGTATGCTTTCCACACTGATACGCCCCGACCAAGGCGATGCCCTGCTGGACGGCTGCAGCGTGGTGAACCAGCCCGAGGCGGTGCGCGGCAAGATAGGTTTCCTCACCTCGGAACTTAAACTGGAGGACTTCTTCACGCCGAACTACCTCTTCGATTTTTTCAGCCAATTGCACCACGTGGACGAAGCCACCTGCCGCGATCGCAAACAGCAGATGTTCAGCCGTTTCGGCATCGACAAGTTCGCCGAGGTGAAGGTGGCCAACCTCTCCACTGGCATGAAGCAGAAGCTGTCGCTGGTCATCTCGTTGGTACACAATCCCGACATCATCATCTTCGACGAACCCACCAACGGCCTTGACGTGCTGACCGCCCGCACCGTTACCGACTACCTGCAGGAACTGCGCGCCGAAGGCAAGACCATCATCCTCAGCACCCACATTTTCAGCCTCGTGGAACGCCTCTGCGACCGCGTGGGCATCATCATCGACGGTCGCCTCACAGCCTGCGGCACCCTCGACGAGGTCTGCAACGGAATGAATATCGAAGACCGCTTCTTCGAAATGTACAAGGAACTGAAAGGAGGTGAAGAATGAAAAGCAACGCACTGACAATCATTAAGAAAGAGTTTTCCCGCTTCTTCGGCGACCGCCAACTGCTGTTCACCACGGTCATCATGCCGGGTCTGCTCATCTACCTCATCTACAGTCTGATGGGTGTAGGCATCCAGAAGATGGAAACCGAGGGAGCCGACGACATGGTAACCCTGCGAGTAGAGAACCTGCCCGAGAGCGTGGCGCCGATGCTGGAGGATATCCATTCCATCATAACGCTGCAACAGCCAGTTTCGCAGGAGGATATCGACCAGTTGGAAAGCAAGGATCTCAACGAGGTGCTGGTGCGCTTCCCCGAGGCATTCGACGAACTGATCGCCACCTACAGCCCCGAGAGCGGTGAGGAGGCACCCAACGTGGAAATCTACTACAACTCGGCCAACAACGCCTCCTCGCGCGTGTACTACGTTTTGGAGGGGAGCCTCTCGGCCTATGAGGACCAGTTGAGCAACCGCTTCGACATCAACCGCCGGAGCGTGGACAGCGAGACGGGCGAAGTATCCCAGTTCGACATGGCCAGCCAGGACGACAAGCTGGGCAGCATCCTCTCTAAACTCATCCCGATGCTGATTCTGATGATGCTCTTCAGCGGCGTGATGGCCATCGCGCCCACCGCCATCGCCGGCGAGAAGGAGCGCGGCACCATAGCCACCCTGCTCGTAACCCCCATGCGGCGCAACGAGCTGGCGCTGGGCAAGGTGGTCAGCCTCAGCGGCATAGCCCTCCTCAGCGGCATCTCCAGCTTCATCGGCATCGCCCTGTCGCTGCCCAAGATGATACCTAACGGCGCTGACCTGGGCTTCAACTACACAGGCGCGGACTACACCGTGCTGCTCGTCATCATCCTGGCCACGGTGCTCATCATGGCCTCGGCTGTCAGCCTGCTTTCCGCCCTGGCCAAGGATGTCAAGAATGCCGGCACCATGATAGCACCCTTCATGATGGTCATCATGTTCTGCGGACTGATTCCCATGTTCCAAAACGGTGCCTCCGAAAACCTCGCCGTCTACCTCATCCCCTTCTACAACTCCGTCCAGGTGATGACCGCCACCTTCGCCCACGAGATGACGTGGACACCCGTCATCATCACCCTGGCGGCCAACGTGCTGTACACCGGCGTGGCCGTGTGGGGGCTGACCAAGATGTTCAACAGCGAGAAGGTGATGTTCTCGAGGTAAGAAGCAGGAAGTAAGAGTAATGAAAAGTTATTGGAAGATTGGAATCTGCGCAAGCCTGCTTTTCAGTTTTCAATTAACTAAGGCGCAATGGTGGACGGGATGGAGCGAGCAGACTGGGCTGGCGTTGTGCCTGCACCTCGACGGCGACAACCTGCAGCTCTTCAGCCCCCTGCAACACCTCGACCCTATCCCCGTCAGCCAGTGGAGCCTGCGCGCCGATACCCTCCGCATCGAGTGCAAAAGCATAGGATTCAAGGCCACTCTCGCCCGGCAGGCGGACGCCTGGCAGGGCAACTGGCGGCAAGGCATCCTGCGTGAGCAAATCACCTTCCATCCCGCCGACACTCTCTACCAACTGCGCCGCCCGCAGACACCGCAACCACCCTACCGCTTCGACGAGGAGACCGTCGCCGTCGACTACGTGGACAGCCACGGAGACAGCATCCACCTCGAGGGTACGCTCACCTATCCCAGGACAGGAAAGACGTTCCCGACGGTGGTGCTGGTCAGCGGCAGCGGGCAGCAGAACCGCGACAGCGAGATACTCTTTCACAAGCCCTTCCTCGTGTTGGCCGACTACTTGGCCTCACGCGGCATAGCCACCCTGCGCTACGACGACCGCGGCGTGGGTGCCAGCACCGGCTCGCTCGACAGCGCCGACACCCGCACCTTCAGCGAGGATGCCGAGGCTATGCTTATGGCCGTGCGGGACAATCGGCGCGTGGATGCCCGCCGTCTCGGCATCGGCGGCCACAGCGAGGGCGGTGCCATAGCCCCCCTGGTGGCGGCACGGAACAAGGCGGCGAAATTCGTAGTGATGCTGGCGGGCATGGGCTGCACCGGCCTCGACATCCTGTTGCAGCAGAACGAAGCCATCTACCGAGCCAAAGGCGTGAGCGAACGTCTCTGCCAGGTGCGCGTCGCCTGCATGCGCGACATCTTCGCGCTGCCCAAGGGCAGCACCGTCAAGGACTACCAGGCCGTCATCCTGCGCCACACCGAGGGTCTTACCCCGGCCGAGGCCGACAGCATCGACCTCAAGAAAGGCATGGCCTACGCGATGAGGCAGCAGGTGGAGACTCCGTGGTGGCAGGGATTCCTGCGCCTCGATCCCGCCGACTACCTGCCGCAGGTCAAGGCACCCATCCTTGCCCTCCAGGGCACCAAGGACTGCCAGGTGCTGGCACTGCCCAACATCGAAGGCATCACCCGGCTTACGGGCAGCAACACACAGCACGCCATCCTGGTGGGTCTCAACCACCTGTTCCAGCACTGCACAACGGGCGCACTCGACGAGTACGTCCGGATCGAGGAGACTTTCGCCCCCGAGGCGATGGAAAAGATAGCTGATTTCATACTCAACCTAAAACACTGATGGAGAAGAACCAACGCATATATTACATCATGATGGCCCTGGCCGCCGTGGTCATGGTACTCACCGCCTCGGCCTGTATTGTCATCGCCGACGGAGTGCTCATCTACAGCATCGCCCTGGCCGTCCCCGTGGCGCTGGTGGCGGGCGTGGTGTTTCTGGCGATGTACCTCTATCCCACCGTTACCCCCGACCGAAACAAGAAGCGCAAACGCCGCAGCACCTATGTGGCCGACCCGATGGGATTCCGCTGGCTCACGGCCGGGAGTGTCTCGCTGGGTTTCGCCATGCTGCTGCTCTGCGCGGCGATGTGGGGCATGGGCAGGCTCTCGCTGGCCGGATTCATCGTGGCGGCGGTACTGCTGCTGCTGGCCATCTATGGCGCACACCTCTACTTCACCATCCGCATCCACCGCATCGCCGGACAGCCCGTCAGCAAGCGCCTGGCCAAGGAGGTGCTGCAGGAGGCGGTGGACGTGGTTATAGACTTCTTCCTGCTGTAACCCTGCGCCCACCCTCCAGGGGAACGGTAGGTACTCTACCCATTGTTGGGTAATCTGCGGACTATGCCGACGTAGGCGAGGAGTATGATGTTCATCATCAGCGAGTAGAGGATGGCGGGGATGGCCATCTCGTCGCTGGCGAAGATGAGGGGGCTCGAGGCGATGGCGATGGCCTGGGCGGCATTCTGCATGCCCACCTCGATGACCACGGTCCGGCGTTGCTTGGGGCTGTTCTTCACCAGGCGTGCGAGCAGCGACGAGCAGCCTACGGCCGTCAGTATCAGTGCCGTTACACAGAGTCCCAGCAGCCCGAGGTTGTCCAGGATGGTGCGGTAGTGCTGGATGTAGAAAACCGTAATCAGCACGAGCAGCAGCGGGAACGCGAGCCGCGAGAGAATCCGGTCTGTCCGGTCGGCAGCCGTGGGGCAGGCGTAGTGCAGGCCGATGCCCAGCAGCACCGGCAGGAGCATCAGTACCAGGTTCTGCTTGATGAGGTTGCCCACCGGGAGGGAGATGCCCACGCTCTCGCCCACCAGCCGTGTAACCACGTCCATGACCAGCGGGATGGTGAACAGGGTGATGGCGCTGCTCAAGGCGGTGAGCGTTACCGACAACGCCACATCGCCCCCGGCCAGCCGCGAGAAGACGTTGGAGGCGCTTCCGCCTGGACAGCAGGCGATGAGTACCAGCCCGATGAAAAACACCGGCGGCAGGTGGAACAGCCATGCCAGCCCCACGGCCACCAGCGGCAGCAGCACCAGCTGCCCTACAAGGGCCACCACGATGGGCCACGGCCGCAGGAACACCCTTCCGAAATCCTCCACCCGCAGCGTCAGTCCCAGGTCGAACATCAGCAGCATCAGTATCGGCAGCACAATCCAGATGGTACTCATCGCTATCGCCTCCAGTGGTCAGCAGTCCTCCACGGCGCCTTTGATTTGCACCCGGGTGATGCGCTCGTCGATGATGGGTTGCACGAGGGATTTCATCTCCTGGGGGCTGAACTTCTGCAGCCCCTGCATGGGGGTGGGGCGGTCGATGGTGTAGACCATCCACTCGCGCGGACGCAGCTGGCGGACGATGTCCATCAGCGGCAGGATGACCTCGGGGCTGGAGGAGTCGAAGTCGGGCGAGCGCAGCATGCAGGTCTGCAGCACGAAGTCGCCCCCGAACCGTTTCAGGGCTTCGACGACACGTGCCAGGTCGTAGCCCGGGGCGGGGAGGTTGATTTTGGCAACCAGCTCGTTGGTGGGGGCGTCGATTTTCATGATGGGGTTGTCCACGCGGCGCAGGGCGTCGAAGACCTCGGGCAGGTGGACGCGGGTGGCGTTGCTCAGCACGGAGACCTTGGCCCGGGGATAGTACCGGTCGCGCAGGCGGAGGGTGTCGTCGATGATGGTGGCGAACTCGGGGTTGAGGGTGGGCTCGCCGTCGCCGCTGAAGGTGATGCTGTCGACGGGAGTAGCCTCTTCCTGAAGCCTTTGCAGCATCCGCTCGAGGTCGGTGCGTACCTTCTCGGCGGTGGGAAGGAGGGTGTCGTCGCGGCCGTCGCGGTTCCAGCCGCACTCGCAGTAGATGCAGTCGAAGTTGCAGATCTTGCCCTTTTCGGGCAGGAGGTTGATGCCCAGCGAGCTGCCGAGGCGGCGGCTGAAGATGGGGCCGAAAACAGTTTCTTCGCGTATCATGGGAAGTGTTTTTTTTTGACAAGGTAACGCGAAAAGTCCGCGGAAATTGCGGCCGGAAGAAAAAATGCGCCCGGTGGACGTGGGTCGCTATGGGACGGGTGGCCGGGGATGTGGTTCATATCGCACCAGAGTTTATGTATTCATTAAGAGAGTATCTAGAGAGTACCTAGGGAACCTCTGCAGGGTGGGGGAGGTTCGCCGGGCGTTTTTTTTTAATTTTGATACAATAAATGTGCCGTCCGTCAGTTATTGCTCACGTGAACAAAGGCTCTCATACCCCCGCCCCCCCCTGCTGGCGCCGCCTGCCGCTGCTGCTGGCCCTGCTGTTGCCGGCCCTTGCCGCCCAAGCACAGGATCGCCCCGCGAAGTTTACCGTCCTCAAGGAGGCTTCGTTCGACAACGGCGACTCCGGGCTTGTCAAGGTCATCGACCTCCGCAAGCCCGTAACCCGCAAGCTCGACCGCGAACACTATACCTTCGCCACCGTCATCGAGGGCGACACCATACCGCTCTACCACCTCCGCGAGGTTACCTGCTACGCCTCCGGCATGCTCCTCTCGCCCAAGGAAATAAAGTCCAATTCGAAGCTCATCCGCAACGTGCGCCTCATGCTTCCCTACGCGCGCGAGGGCAAGCGCCGCCTCGACCTGCTTGAAATAGAGATTGCCAACCTCCCAAAAAAGGAGCGCAAGGCCGCCATCAAGGCCGCCGAACAGCAGCTGATGGACGACTATAAGGGCGAACTCTCCAAGTACACCTTCTCGCAAGGACTGGTGCTTATCAAACTCATCGACCGCGAAACCTCGCGCACCGCCTACAACATCGTCGGCGAACTCCGGGGTTCTTTCCGCGCCGGCCTCTACCAGACCTTCGCCAAACTCTTCGGATTCAACCTCAAAACCAAGTTCGACCCCAAGAACGACAAGAAGGACGACCTCATCGACCGCATCGTCATGTCCATCGAAAGGGGGCAGTTGTGAAAGGCTACGGCTTCCTCACCGCGGTGCCTTTGCGGGCCGAACCCTCCGACCGGGCCGAGATGGTCAATCAGCTCCTGCCGGGCGACACCCTCGAAGTGCTGCGGCAAGAGGAGAAGTGGAGTCTCGTGCGCCTGGACTATGACGGCTACGAGGGCTGGGTGGACAACAAGCAGTACCTGCCCTTCGACTCCGCCGCCGCCTTGGCCGAGCGTGGCTTCCTCGGCACTCCCTACCTCTGGGGTGGACGCTCCCGCTCCGGCATCGACTGTTCGGGTCTCACGCAGGTCTGTTTCAAGGCTATGGATGTCTGGCTTCCCCGCGACGCTTCGCAGCAGTTTACCTGCGGCGTCGAGGTCTGTCCGTGCGACCCTCGCCTGGACGACCTCGCCTTTTTCCAGAACGATCAGGGTCGCATCGTCCACGTGGGCATCTGCCTCGGCGACGGCCGCATTGTCCACGCATCGGGCTATGTGCGTATCGACACCCTCGACCGCCAGGGCATCTTCGACGGCATCGCCTACACCCACCGGCTGCATTCCATCCGCCGGGTAGTGAAATAACGGAAACAAAAACAACAAAGATATATGGCCGAACTCACCGAACAAGAACAGATTCGCAGAAATTCCCTCGCCGAGCTCAAATCCCTCGGCATCAACCCCTATCCCGCCGCCCTCTACGAAGTCAATGCCACCGCCGCCGACATTCTGGAGCGCTACCCCAAGGACAACTCTCTCTTCCAGGACATCAGATTCGCCGGTCGCATCATGAGCCGCCGCATCATGGGTGCCGCCTCCTTCGTCGAGTTGCAGGACCACACGGGGCGCATCCAACTCTACATCAAGCGCGACGAGATATGCCCCGACGAGGACAAGACCCTCTACAACACCGTCTTCAAGCGTCTGCTCGACATCGGCGACATTATCGGTGTAACTGGCTATGTCTTTGTAACCCAAATGGGTGAGACCTCCATCCATGTGAAGAGCCTCACCGTGCTCAGCAAGAGCCTGCGCCCCCTGCCCATCGTCAAGGAGAAGGACGGCGTGGTCTACGACGCCTTCAGCGACCCCGAGCAACGCTACCGCCAGCGCTACGTCGACCTCATCGTCAATCCCCATGTCCGCGACACTTTCGTGCAGCGTGCCAAGATAGTGAACGAGATGCGCAGCTACTTCAACGAGCAGGGCTACCTCGAGGTGGACACCCCCGTGCTGCAGAGCATCCCCGGCGGTGCCGCCGCGCGCCCCTTCGTCACCCACCACAACGCGCTGGACATCGACCTTTACCTCCGCATTGCCAACGAACTATACCTCAAGCGTTTGATAGTCGGCGGCTTCGCCGGTGTGTATGAGTTCAGCCGCAACTTCCGCAACGAGGGCATGGATCGCACCCACAACCCCGAGTTCACCGCCATGGAAATCTATGTGGCTTACAAGGACTACAACTGGATGATGACCTTCACCGAGAACATGCTCGAGCGCATCGCCCTGGCCCTCAACGGCACCACGCAGGTCAACGTCTGGGGCAACGACATTGATTTCAAGCCTCCTTTCCGCCGCGCCCCCATGTGCGAGCTCATCCAGGAGGAGACAGGTGTCGATGTGTCCGGCATGAACGAGGATGAACTCCGCGAGGCCTGCAAGCGCCTCGGCGTGGAGACCGACACCACCATGGGCAAGGGCAAGCTCATCGATGCCATCTTCGGCGAGAAGTGCGAGCACAAGCTCATCCAGCCCACCTTCGTTACCGACTACCCCATCGAGATGTCGCCCCTCTGCAAGCGCCACCGCGACAATCCCGAGCTCACCGAGCGTTTCGAGCTCTTCGTTTGCGGCAAAGAGTTGGCCAACGCCTATTCCGAGCTCAACGATCCCATCGACCAGCTGGGCCGTTTCCAGGAGCAGCTTCGCCTCAGCGAGAAAGGCGACGACGAGGCCATGTTCATCGACCTTGACTTTGTCCGTGCCCTCGAGTACGGCATGCCCCCCACCTCCGGCATGGGCATCGGAATCGACCGCCTCGTCATGATGATGACTGGCGCGCAGAGCATCCAGGATGTGCTGCTTTTCCCCCAGATGAAGCCCGAGAAGAAAGTTCCCGTTACCACCGACGACGACTTTGTCAAGCAGGGGGTTCCCGTCGAATGGATCCCTGTGTTGCGCAAGGCCGGCATTAACACACTCGCCCAACTCAAGGAGGCCAACCCCAACAAACTTCTCAATGACCTCGGTGGCCTACGCAAAAAACTCAAACTTGACATCCCTGCCGTCAAGAAAGAAGAAATTGAAGCCTGGCAGAACGGCTGATTAGACACAGCAAGCACATGGAGAACAACGATAACACCGCTGGAAACAATCCGATTGTACACCTTGAAAACGTCAGCATTAGCACCGACAACGGGTCTTTGCTGCAAGGGGTGAACCTTGACCTTCAAGAGGGCGAGTTTGTCTACCTTATAGGTCGCAGTGGCGCAGGCAAGACCACATTGCTGCGCAGCCTCTACGGCGACTTCCCTGTGGAGGGCGGCGTGGCCGAGGTGTGCGGCATGGACGTGGCCTCACTCAAGCGGCGGCGCATACCGCTGCTACGCCGCAAGCTGGGCATTGTCTTCCAGAATGCCCGTCTGCTTCCCGACCGCAACGTGTACTCGAACCTTGAGTTTGTACTCAAGGCCACAGGCTGGAAGAAAAAGAAAGAAATTGAGGGTCAGATAGAGAAGACTTTGCAGGCGGTGGGAATGGCCGAGCGGGCGCAGTCGCTTCCGTCGCAACTCTCCGAGGGTGAACAGCAGCGAGTGGCAGTGGCTCGTGCCCTAATCAACAATCCACAGCTCATCCTCGCTGACGAACCCACCGGCAACCTTGACCCCCTCACCTCGGGTGAAATCATGCAGATGCTCATTGATGTGGGGCGGCAAACCCATACCACCATGCTCATCTCGACCCACGACTTCATGATGATTGACAAGTTCCCGGCCCGAGTTGTCGTGTGCGAGAATGGAACCCTCACCGACACAGAGAAACAATAAAACGCAAGTTTGTGCGTTATGGGCACACTAAACCTATTGAAACAAAACTGACAACAACGATGAAGAAGACAATCACCCTGATACTGGCCGCCATGATGGTGCTTTGCGGAAGCGATGTCATGGCGCAGAACAAACAGAAAAAGCGCAGTGGCAAGAAGGAGCAGAGTCCCTACATCGAGGGACGGCAGAAGGTGTGTGAAGGCGACTACGCCACTTTTGACAAGTTCACCACCTTCAGCACGAAGGACAGCAAGTTGTATTTCACCCCGTATGATTACAAACGGTTGGCCGATGTTTCCCGGATGTCGAAGCCTAATTGGGAAGAAATGCAGCCGGTGGTGAACTACCTCGAAACCTCGAGTCGCGCCGCGCTAACCATCTGTGCCCTCTATGCCGTCAATCCCGACATCACCGACCGTGCCCAGCATGATGCCTTGTCCGAGCAGGCCCGCAAGGAAGCCTTGGATGCCCTTGACCGCTTCAATGGATGGAAGACGAAGAAGCAGATGCGCAACAAGATACAGTACCAGGTGGCCGAGATAGACTACCGTTACTTTAAGGGTGCCGATTACTACAACAACCAGCGCGAGGAAGAGGTCATTTGCGTGGGCCTGGTACTCTATTTCGGTTCGAAGAAGAAAGCCATTTTTTCCCCCGACACCACCAGCCGCACATTCCAGGACATCAAGTTTTTCCCCAACGATGCCACCATCCAGGAGTCGTGGCAGACACTGATTGAGGAGTTGGCCGAATTCCTCAACAAAAATGAACACAAAGGGGTGCTGCTGACCGGCTATGCCGACAACCAGGGTACGTCCGAGTACAGCAAGGGAGTGTCGCGTCAGCGCGCCATGGAGGTCAAGAAGGCTCTTGTGCTGCTGGGCATTGACGACAAGCGTATCGAGATCGAGGCCAAGGGTGATGAGGATCCCGTGGGCGACAACTCGACCTACGAGGGACGCATACAGAACAATCGCGTGAGCATCAAGATACAGTGAGTTCCAACAAGGACAAATACCGCCAGTTATGCGAGACAGAGGGAACTCGAATCCCTCTGTTTCAGCAATATTGGTGGATGGATGCGGTCTGTGTCGGCAAGCAGTGGGATGTGCTGCTGGTCGAGCGCAAGGACGGCTTCATCGAGGGCGCATTGCCTTACCTCCACGGCCGCCGTTTGGGACTGCGCTACATCCTCCAGCCCCAGTTGACACAGTACAATGGCCCGTGGTACAACCTACCCGACGGTCTTCCGGATGCCACCCGCATAGACTTTGAAAACCGTGTGGGAGGAATGCTGGCCGAACAGTTGGGCAAGATGAAAGTCAACATCTTTTCACAACACTTCTCGCCCCAGACAACCAACTGGTTGCCTTTCCACTGGAACGGTTACCGCCAGACCACACGCTACACCTACCGCTTCCCCTCCATCGCCGACCCCGATGCGCTGATAAGCCAAGCCTCAGGCGCACGGCGCAAGAACATGGCCGCGTTGGCGGACACTTGTACCATAGACCCCGGCGCGTTCTCCCCCCACGACTTCGCCCTCATGCACCAACACTACTGGCAACGCCGTTTGGGAAGCGATCTGCTCTCGCTGGATTTAATCACCCGCGTGTGTACCGCTGCCTTGAATCGTGGGCAAGGGCTTTTGTGGGCCTTGCGAAAAGAGGAGGAGGTGCTCTGCGCCGCCTTCGTGGTCTACGACGACCGTTGTGCCTACGCCCTCCTTTCCGCCGTCAGCGAGGTGGCTCCGGCCAATGCACAGACCTATCTCGACTGGCAGATGATACGCCACCTCTCCTCCCGCACCCAAGCCTTTGATTTCGAGGGAAGCATGGAGCAGGGAGGTGAGTTCTACTACCGTTCCTTCGGTACGGAGCAGACTCCCTATTTCGAGATTACGAAATGCCGCCCCCGCCTTTTGCGGTACCTGCTGAAGTTATGAATATCAAGTTGATAGTTGTCTCAAAGACAGACATTCCCTACTTGCAGGAAGGGATTGCGGAATACACCCGGCGGCTGAAGCATTATTGCGACTTCGAGTTGGTGGCCATTCCTGCGTTGAAGAATGCGGGTACCTTGCGTCCGGAGGAACTCAAGGAGCGAGAGGGACAGTTGATATTGAAGCAACTGGAAAAGGCAGACATGGCTGTGCTGCTGGACGAGCACGGCAAGGAATACTCCTCGGTGGGATTCTCGGAATTTCTTCAGAAACATATGAACGGCGGTATCCGCACACTGGCTTTTGTTATTGGCGGAGCCTACGGATTCTCACCAGCTGTCCATGCCGCCGCCCGGCAAAAAATCTCGCTTTCGCAGATGACCTTCAATCACCAGATGGTGCGCCTCTTCTTCGTCGAGCAACTCTACCGCGCCCACACCATCCTGCGGCACGAGAAGTACCACAACGAATAGCGCTACAGGTTTTTGGGTTGGAACTCGACAATGGCAAATTGCTCGTCGAAACAAATGTCCTGCAGGTCGACGTGCTCGAAGAGCGAACCGGCTTGGGTATTCTTGCTGAGCATGAGCATGATGCGGTTGTCCGGTAGGAGTTCTATCATGTCGCCGCCGGGTTGGTTTTTGGCATGGCCAAGGGCTGTGCGCACCATGAAGTCGATGCCCGCTCCGCCGGCGTAGGAGAGTACTATGTTGCCGTCCCGCACCTCGTCCACGGTGAGGTCCAGCCCCACACTGGCCGTCTTGAAAAGCACATTGACATCGTAGGCGATGCGAACCGTGTGCGGGCCGCCATAAACCACCGGGATGCTTCGCCCGGCTTTCTTTTCTATGAGATTGCTGATTTCCTGATAGGTGAGTCTGAATTGCATGGTAATACAGTTATGTTGTTTGAAAATGCAAAAGTACACAAAATATGCGACATGGTGCATTTTTTGGGTAGAAAAAAACACTATTTCTTAAATTTTCATAAATCCACAATTCCCTGGTTTCCACTGACTAATAAAAATAGTTTTACACAATTATATATTATATAAAAAATGTTGTGTATATTTGCACCCCAATATTAATAATTTTTAACACATGAGAATTATTGGAACCGGTAGCGCGCTGCCCAAAAAAATCGTCTCGAACGACATGCTGTCGGAGTTTCTCGACACGAGCGACGAGTGGATTACCGCGCGTACAGGCATCAAAACCCGACATATCATCACAGAGGAACGATTTGAAGAACTGGCCACCGAGGCCGCAGGGCGCGCCCTCGATGCCTCGGGGTTGAGCCCCGACGACATCGACTACATCATCTGCTCCAACGTATCCAACCTCTACATCACCCCCCACCTTTCTTCCCTCATACAAGGCAACCTCGGTATCAAGGGTCCCAACTGCCCCACCATGGACGTGAACGCCGCCTGCGTGGGATTCGTGCACAGTCTTGACCTTTGCGATGCGCTGCTCTCCACGGGACGTGCTCGCAACATACTGCTGGTGGCTGCCGAGGAGTGTACCCGCTTCTGCGACTGGAACGACCGCAACTGCACCGTCCTCTTCGGCGACGGTGCCGGTGCCGTGGTGGTTACCAGGGGGGACAACCTGCTGGCCAGCCGCCTCACCTCGGTGCCCATGCCGGACGTTATCGTCTACAAGAACCCCATGGAGGCCACTCCGTACGAGAGTGGCGAGGGCATCGACACCCGCCAGCCGCTGGTGATGAAGGGGCGCGAGGTGTTCCGCATGGCCGTTACCTCGGCTTCGCGCGACATCAACCGGATGGTGGCCGACGCCGGCCTCACGCTGGCCGACATCGACCACTTCCTGCTCCACCAGGCCAACCTGCGCATCAACGAGGCCATCCGCGACAACCTCAAGGTGCCCGAGGAGCGTTTCCCCACCAACGTGCAGCGCTTCGGCAACACCAGTTCGGCCAGCATCCCCCTGCTGCTTGACGAGGGTGTGCGCGAAGGCCGGATCAAACGGGGCGACACGCTGCTGTTGAGCGCCTTCGGTGCGGGATTCGTAACCGGCACCATGATTCTCAAATATTAAATAACAATAGAATACATTAAAACCATTATGCGAAAAGTATATGTCACCGGTGTGGGGTGCATCACCCCTTTGGGCAACGACATTGCCACCCTTTGGGAGAACCTCCTGAACGGGGTGTGCGGCATCGGCACCATCACCCACATTGACCCCGAAGGGCTTCCCGTGAAGATTGCCGCCGAGGTGAAGGACTTCCGTCCCGAGGAATACGGCATCGACAAGGCCATGGTGCGCCACAACGACCTCTTCGCCCTCTACGCCCTGGCGGCGGCCTGGCAGGCCATGAACGACAGCGGCTTGCGCGTGGGTGAGGACATCGACCCGCGCCGGCTGGGCACCGCCATCGGCAGCGGCGTGGGCGGCCTGCAGACCTTCGAGCGCGAGCATTCCAACCTGCTCAATTCCGGCATCCGCCGCATCTCGCCCCTTTTCATCCCCGAGATGATAGCCAACATAGCGGGCGGCAATGTGGCCATCGCCCACAACGCCCAGGGCCCCAACCTGCCCATTGTAACGGCCTGCGCCACAGGCACCCACAGCGTGGGTGAAGCCTACCGCCTTATCCGCGAGGGGCGCGCCGACGCCGTCATCACCGGCGGAGCCGAAGCCTCGGTGTGCCAGATGGCCATCGGTGGCTTTGCCAACATGAAGGCCCTCACCACCGCCACCGACCCCATGGCCGCCTCGCTGCCTTTCGACAGTCGCCGTGGCGGCTTCGTCCTTGGCGAGGGCTCGGGTGTGCTCATCCTTGAGAGCGAGGAACTGGCCCTGAAGCGCGGCGCCAAGATCTACGCCGAGGTGTGCGGCTACGGCAACACCTGCGACGCCCACCACTACACCGCCCCCCACCCCGAGGGGCGCGGAGCCGCCGAGGCCATGCGCCTGGCGCTCGAGGAGGCTGGCTTCAAGCCAGGCGAGAACCTCTACATCAACGCCCACGGCACCGGCACACCCCTCAACGACAAGGGCGAGACCGCTGCCATCAAGCGCGCCCTCGGCGAGGCGGAGGCTCGCCGCGCCGTCATCAGCAGCACCAAGTCGATGCACGGCCACATGCTGGGTGCCACGGGGGCCGTCGAACTCATCATCTGCGCCCTCGCGCTGAAGCATGGCATGGTTCCACCCACCATCCACCTCGACCAGCCCGACCCCGAGTGCGACCTGGACTACACCCCCCACACCGCCCGCCAGTGGCAGGCCGACATTGCCATCAGCAACTCGCTCGGTTTCGGCGGCCAGAATGCCTGCGTGGCTTTACGGAAAAATTGAAAAAATGGAGATAACTGGAGATAACGGAAGATAAAAGAAGATAAAGGACAATAGTGCTGGACAGGCATACGTCGCGTACTTGATTTGTCCCCTATCTCCCCCTATCTCCCCTAAAAAAAAACATAGTTATGCAAACCCTTTATCGAGACCAAATCAAGAACTTCCTGCCGCACCGCGAGCCCATGCTGCTGGTGGACGACGTTACGATGGAAGGCGAGTGGGCCATCGCGCACTACCATGTGCGCGGCGACGAGTACTTCCTGCAGGGACACTTCCCCGGCAACCCCATCGTGCCGGGAGTCATCCTGTGCGAGATGATGGGCCAGTCGTGCTGCATCCTGGTGCGCGACGAGCTGGCCGCCGGCCGCACCCCCCTCTACAGTGGCATCCGCGAGGCCCGCTTCCGCCAGCCGGTGCGCCCGGGCGACACCATCGAGTTCCGCGGCCGCATCACCGACCGCCGCGGCCTCATCTTCCACTGCGAGGCCGAGGGCAAGGTGGACGGCAAGGTGTGCGTGAAGGGAGTGCTTTCGTTCGCGCTGATTGACAACCCTCAAAACTGATTTGATATGAACCTGTTGGAAAACAAGATAGCCCTCGTTACGGGTGGCTCGCGCGGCATCGGCCGCGCCACGGCGCGCCTCTTCGCCGAAGAGGGCGCCACGGTGATTTTCACCGACCTCAAGGAGAACGACGACAGCGCCGCCCTCCTGGCCGAGCTGCAGGCCCTGCAGCCCAAGAGTACCTTCATCGCCAGCAACGCCGCCGACTACGAGCAGACCCTCGCCGTGGCCGAGCGGGTGCAGAAGGAGTTCGGCCGCCTCGACGCCCTGGTGAACAACGCCGGCATCACCCGCGACCAGCTCCTGCTGCGCATGAGCCCGCAGGACTGGGACCTTGTCATCGAGGTGAACCTCCGTTCGGTGTTCAACTACTGCAAAGCCTTCACCCCCATGATGATGAAGCAGCGCAGCGGTTCCATCATCAACACCTCGTCGGTGGTGGGCGTGAACGGCAACGCGGGCCAGTGCAACTACTCTGCCTCGAAGGCCGGCATCCTGGGCTTCACCAAGAGCCTGGCCAAGGAGCTGGGGTCGCGCAACATACGCTGCAACGCCATCGCCCCCGGATTCATCGAGACGGTGATGACCGCCCAGCTGCCCGACGACGTGCGCAAGGGCTGGATGGACGACATACCCCTGAAGCGCGGCGGCACCGAGCTCGACGTGGCCAAGACCTCGCTCTACCTCGCTTCCGACCTCGCCCAGTACATCACCGGCCAGGTGCTCTGTGTCGACGGCGGCCTCTCGCTCTGACCCAACCACAACGCGAATATATCAACAAATTCATAAAAAACAACAATGAAGAAAACAACCCTTCTCCTCTTTGCCGCGGCGGGCTGCATGGCCCTGGCCTCGTGCCTCAAAGAGCCTGTGGACGGCTTGCGCCTGGTGGCCGAGCCCTTCCAGAACGAAAGCAAGATGGCCGTCTCCGCCGCCGACGGCATAACCCTCAACTTCGCCGAAGGCGACCAGGTGTGGATCAACGGCTCCACCTACACCGTCAACGCCGGAGGAAGCCTCTCCGAAACGTTCGACGAGGCCATCTACGCCGTCTACCCCGCCGGAATCCTCGTCGAGAACTCCTTCAACCAGGGTGCCGGCACCGCCAGTGTGAATGTCGGCGGCAGCGACGGCATCTACCACTACAGGAAGGACGCCAGCGGCAACCAGCTGCTCGACGTCCCGATGGTGGCCTACGCCTACGCCAATGCCACGGAGCTCAAGTTCAGGCACCTCACCGCCGCCCTCACCGTGAAGATCACCAACTCCACCGCCAACACCATCACCCTGGAGTCCGTGAAGATTGAGAACAGAGGACCGCACAGGCTTTGGGGTACGGTAACCGATGTCAATCTGACGACACCCTCTGTTGCGGAAGACTCTGACAATGACAAGAAGACTGTCCAGATGTTATTCGACATCAACAATGACGAGAAAAACCTTGAAATTGCATCCGGAAGCACCGCTTACGTGCAGATACCCATCCTGCCTGCCGTGTCCGGCAACGGAGACCACAACACCATGCAGGTTGAGGTACAAGCCCGCAACAAGATTGACGGCATCGTAAACTCCATCCTGCACTACCAGCGGAGGCAATCCGCCAACTCTCGATTCACTATCCTGCAAAACCAACTGGCCATAGTTCCCGCCGACATCAACCTCAACACCACTTATGCCACTAGCGGTGCTTTCACCATCGATGCAGCCGGAACCAAGGTGTTCTTCTCCAAAGGCAACCTGATATACAACGTGGCAGGCCCTGCCAACGAGTCCTCTTCGTGGGATTTCTTGACCCCGCAGAGTAATACTTTGGAATCCTCATCATTTGTGTCTAATGACAAATATACTCACCCTGGTGTGAGATACAGTTACAACGGTGGCAATTGGATGTCACTCTTTATCTATGCTGCAAATGGTAACCATAGTTTTAACAATGATGGTACAACAACGGTGATAGCTCCTTCATATTTGCCATATATGGGAAACAATACCCATTTTGCCCAACACATGAAAAATAATTTTAAAAATACAAATTCAATCAGTGGCACCGACTACGACTGGGGGGAGTTTGTGGGCGATGGCCGGTGGTACACCTTGACCGAAGAGCAATGGAAGTATTTGCTAGGTATGAATATAGGATCAACCCCTAACCGGACCCTTTATTCCAATCCAAACCATGACGCTGTACTCTATGATTTTGGCAAATTAAATGGTGTTGATGGCATTTTCCTCTATCCCGATACATACTTTTTATTTAATAACACTCGGGCCAATGGAGGAACGGTATTTCCTGCAGATTGGACTACTATGGAAGAGAATGGTTGCGTGTTCCTCCCTGTAACAGGTCGTCTTTATTATAAAGGAGGAAATAATTCACCCTATGCACCCTTTGAAGAAGATGAAAGTGGACATGGTTTTTATTGGGCTGCCAATTGGGCTAAAGCCCTCCAAATTATCCCCGAATCAAGTGCAGTCGACTGGGTTGAGGATGCTGCTAGTACTGATGGATACTACAATTATGTAAAGACCAATTCCTATATAATCAAACCGAAAAGTTATGCTGTGCGCCTGGTGCATCCGGCGCAGGCGGGCAGCAGCAAGTAAAGCATTTCCACAGCAGTTACACACAAAACATGACAGAAAGACTTATGAAACATAAGAAAGAATATACAGCCCCCGAACTGACCGTCGTTTCCTTTGCCTCGGAGCAGGGCTACGCAGGCTCCACGAAACTCACGGCCACCCTCATATCGGCAGTTGACGGCTACACGGTTTCCGGATCCGCAGTCGACAGCTACGACGTGATCGACGGCGACGGTTCCAGCTTCTGGACTTACTAGGCCGATGGAGAGCACAATCCTTACCCCCATGCTGCAGCACCGCAGTATCCGTCGCTTCACCGCCGAGGCGGTGGGCGACGGGGTGCTGGGCGAGCTGGTGGAGTGCGGCCTGCGAGCCTCCAACACGGGCAACATGCAGCTCTACAGCGTCGTCGCCACGCGCGAGGAGCCGCTGCGCAGCCAGTTGCTGGAGCAGCACTTCGGCCAGTGCGCCACGGCGCCGCTGGTGCTGACGGTGTGCGTGGACGTGCACCGCTACCACCGCTACTGCCAGGTGAACGGGTGCGAGGAGGGCTACGGCAACCTGCTGTGGTTCGCCTCGGCGCTGGTGGACGCGAGCCTCTTCGCGCAGAACCTCTGCCTGGCGGCCGAGGCGCGCGGGCTGGGCTTCTGCCACCTGGGCACGGTGCTGTACAACACGGCCCGCATCGCCGAGCTGCTGCACTGCCCCGAGGGGGTGGTGCCGGTGATAGCCCTGGCCCTGGGCCATCCCGCCGAGGAGGGCCGCGTGAGCGAGCGCATAGGCCCCGAGGGGGTGCTGCACCGCGAGGTGTACCACACCTACTCGGACGACGACATACGCCGCATCCACGCCGTGCGCGACAACGACCCCTTCAACCGGGAGATGGTGCGCCAGAACGGCACCCGCAACTACTGCGAGATTTTCACCACCAAGCGCTACCCGCGCCGGCAGAACGAGAGCGTCAGCGCGGCGCTGGAGGAGTGCCTGCGGAAGCAGGGGATGCTGTAGGGAGGAGGCCGGAAAAACTGGAGGACACGGAAAAAACTAGAAAAAACTAGAAGAAAAAAAAGAAACAAAACACTATAGAACGATGACCCAGATTACCCGCACCTTCGACCTGCTGGACCACCTGGTGGAACGGTACCCGAAGGACGACATCTTGGCCGGTAAGGTGGCCGGCGAGTGGGTGCGCTACTCGTCGCACGACTTCTACAAGTTCGCCCACTACCTGGCCTACGGCCTGTGCGAGATGGGGCTGAAGGAGGGGGACCGCGTGGTGACGATGAGCGGCAACTGCCCGGAGTGGAACTTCATCGACATGGCGCTGGCCATGAGCGGCATCATCCACGTGCCCATCTACCCGACGCTCTCGACGGAGAACTACCTCCACATCCTGCGGCACAGCGAGGCGTCGGCGGTATTCGTCAGCACCCGTATGCTGCTGAACCGCCTGCGCCCGGCCCTGGACCAGGCGGAGACCAAGCCCCAGGTGTACACCCTGGCGCAGGTCGACGGCGAGCGGCGCACCCTGGAGATACTCAAGCTCGGCATCGCCAACCGCGACAAGTGGATGGGCGAGATCGAGCGCCGCAAGCGCGAGATCAAGCCCGACGACTGGACCACGATGATCTACACCAGCGGCACCACGGGCATGCCCAAGGGGGTGATGCTCAGCCACCGCAACCTGTGCAGCAACTTCCTGGCCCACGCCCAGGTGCAGCCGATGGACAGCAGTTGCCGCGTGCTCTCCTTCCTGCCGCTGAACCACATCTACGAGCGCTCGCTGAACTACCACTTCCAGTACCTCGGCATCAGCATCTACTATGCCGAGAGCCTGGGCACCATACAGCAGAACATGCAGGAAATCAAGGGGCACGGCTTCTGCGCCGTGCCGCGAGTGCTGGAGATGGTGTACGACAAGCTGTACGCCGCCGGCAAGGACTTCTCGGGGCTGAAGAAGGCCGTCTACGACTGGGCTTTCCGGCACGGGAAGCACTACGACTACACGGGCCTGCGCAAGTTCTCGCCGATGTACCTGCTGGGCCAGAAGATACTGGACCGGCTGGTCTACAGCCACTGGCGCGAGAAGTTCGGCGGCAACCGGCTGACGGTCATCACCGGGTCGAGTTCCATCCAGCCCGACATGATACGCGTGTTCGCCGCCGCCGGCATCAACATCTACGAGGGCTACGGGTTGAGCGAGACCAGCCCCGTCATCGCTGTGAACGACCCGCTGCACAAGCAGGTGAAGATAGGCACCGTGGGGCCCGTCCTGGGCGGCATCGAGATGCAGTTCGCCGACGACGGCGAAATCCTCACCCGCGGGCCGCACGTGATGCTGGGCTACTACAAGGATCCCGAGTACACGGCCCAGGTCGTCGACCCCGACGGGTGGTTCCACACGGGCGACATAGGCACCCTGGTGTCGGGCAAGTACCTGAAAATCACCGACCGCAAGAAGGACATCTTCAAGCTCTCGGCCGGCAAGTACATCGCCCCGCAGCTCATCGAGAACATGCTGCGCGGCTCGGAGTACATCGAGCAGGTGATGGTCATCGGCGAGAACGAGAAGTGCGCCGCCGCCATCATCAGCCCCAACTTCAACACGCTGCACTACTGGGCGCTGAAGTACAAGCTGCACTACCGCGACAACGCCGAGTTGATAGCCATGCCGCAGGTGCACGACAAGTACAGGAAGGTGCTGGAGGTGTACAACAAGGAGCTGGCGCCGCACGAGCAGATCAAGCTCTTCCGCCTGGTAACCGACGAGTGGACGCCCGCCAACGGCCTGCTGTCGCCCACGCTCAAGCTGCGCCGCGCCCCGCTGATGGAGAAATACCGCGACCTGGTGGCCGACATCTTCGGCAAGGAAAAGGCATCCCAAAACGCATTCTTCTCGGCCTTCAAGAGCATAGAACTGCCCACCATGCCGTGGCAGAAAAAGTAAGAGAACCAGCGAGATAAGAAATAAATTTGGCCATGTCGGGGAAAAGTCGTACTTTTGCACCCGTTGTATTTCATATTGAAGTTGTCCCATGGTGTAACGGTAGCACTACAGATTTTGGTTCTGCCTGTCGAGGTTCGAATCCTCGTGGGACAACAGGCCCCCTCCGGAAGGGGGCTTTTTTCATGCCTGAAACGCCAATGGTTCCGTATGGTGCCATATCGTGCCAGAGTTTATGTATTCATTAAGAGAGTATCTAGAGAGTACCTAGGGAACCCCTGCCATTTTTCTCCCCCCGGCACACAATAAAGCCGCCGCCGCGCCGTTACTAAAGGCATGAACAACCAGGTACTGATAGTCTACACCGGCGGCACCATCGGCATGGTGCAGGACGAGAGCGGCTCGCTCCACCCCTTCGCCCTGGACCGCATCATCGACGCCGTCCCCCAGCTCAAGCACTGCCGCTACCAGATCGACTCCGTTACGCTCGACAACATCATCGACTCCTCCAACATGACCCCCTCGCTGTGGGTCGATATAGCCAACATCATCGAGCGGGAGTACGACCGCTACGACGGCTTCGTGGTGCTGCACGGCACCGACACCATGGCCTACACCGCCTCGGCCCTGAGCTTCATGTTCAAGAACCTCGCCAAGCCCGTCGTGCTCACCGGCAGCCAGCTCCCCCTGGGCATGCTGCGCTCCGACGGGCGCGAGAACATCATCTGCGCCCTCGAGGTGGCCTCCTGCCGCCTGGCCGTCATCCCCGAGGTGTGCATCTTCTTCGAGAGCCACCTCTACCGCGGCAACCGCAGCACCAAGATCAGCGCCGAGAACTTCGACGCCTTCGAGACCTGCGCGCCCTGCTCTCCACCCCCGACCTGCAGGGCGTGGTGATGGAGACCTATGGCTCCGGCAACGCCCCCACCGACACCTGGTTCATCGACGCCCTCGACGAGGCCATCCGCCGCGGGGTCATCATCCTCAACGTAACCCAGTGCAAGGCCGGCGCCGTCAAGATGCGCCAGTATGCCGCCAGCTGCGACCTGGACCGCATCGGCGTGGTCGGTGGAGGCGACATCACCATCGAGGCCGCCATCACCAAGCTGATGTACCTCCTCGGCACCTATCCCGACCAAAAGGCACACGTCAGGCTGCGGCTGGAACAGTCGCTGCGCGGCGAGCTGACAGAGTAGACCATGCGGCACCCCCACCACATAGCCCCCCTGGCGTTGCTCGCCCTGCTCCTTCCCCTGTCGGCCAGGGCGCAGGTGGGCAACCTCGGCCAGTTCGACAGCCGCCTGCTGCACTACGGCATCCAGGTGGGCTACACGCAGTCGAAGTTCGACCTCGACTTCAGCCTGGACCCCGAATTGCGCGAGACGCTGCAGGGCGTTACTTCCTACTACGCCCCGGGGTTCCACATCGCCATCATCGGCGACCTCCGCCTGGGGCAGTGGTTCAACCTGCGCTTGCTGCCCGGTATTAGCCTCATCACGCGCAACGTCTCCTACGCCTGGGAGCAAGCCTACCTCCAAACCCACTTCCTGGCCGAGCAGCAACGCAACGTCGAGTCGGTCTACGGCGACATACCCCTCGAGCTGAAATTCAGGGCACAGCGCTACCACAACTTCCGCCCCTATGTGACGGCCGGGGTCAGCTATGGTTTCGACTTCGCCTCGCTCCGCAAAAACCGCAACCAGACCAACGAGAGCATCATACGCCTGCAAGCCCACGACCTGCGCTATTCGCTGGGCATGGGATTCGACGTGTTCCTGACCTATGTCAAATTCGCCATCGAGCTCAAGATGAGCTTCGGCCTGGTGGATCTCAAGGTTCCCGACCCGGATGTCTACATCCGCTCCTTCGACAACCTCCACAGCCGCACTTTCCTGCTGGGCTTTACATTTGAAGGCTGACGGCATCCGCGCAGCGTATGCCGTCGAGTGCCGAGCTGACTATTCCGCCCGCATACCCCGCACCCTCGCCGCAAGGGTAGAGTCCCCGGAGTTGCGGGTGCTGGAGGGTCGCGCGGTCGCGCGGAATACGCACCGGCGACGAGGTGCGGCTCTCCACCGCCAGCAGTTGTGCCTCGCGGGTTATGAACCCCTTCATCTTGCGGTCAAAGGCACGGAAGCCTTGGGCCAGACTCTCGGCGATGAACGGAGGCAGCAGTTCGTGCAGTGGTGAGCTGACGATGTCTCCCATGTAGCCGCTCTTTCCCAGTGTGGAACTGGTGCGGCGCTTGAGGAAGTCCACCAGGCGTTGGGTTGGCGCGTCGATGCAGTCGCCAGCGGCGTGGTATGCAGCCGCCTCCACTTGCTGCTGGAATCGCAGCAGGGCCAACGGGTCGTCGGAACCGATGTCCTCGGGCGATACCGTTACGGCAATGCCGCTGTTGGCATAGGGTGAGTTGCGGCGCGAGTTGCTCATGCCGTTCACCACCTGCTGGCCGCCGGCCGTGGCCGCCGGAACTATCACCCCGCCCGGGCACATGCAGAACGAAAATACGCCGTGTCCTGCCGCCTGCGCCGTGAGGCTGTAGGCCGCCGGGGGTAGCAGTCGCGAATAGCCCTTGCCGTGGTACTGTATCTCGTTGATGAGTTCCTGCGGATGCTCTACCCTGACCCCCAGGGCGAAGGGCTTGGCCTCAAGCTGCCAGCCGCGGCGGCGAAAGAGTTCATAGATGTCGCGAGCCGAATGGCCTGTGGCCAGTATGACTGCCGTGGCCTCAATGCGGTTGCCGTGCTGGTCCACCACCCCCTTGACGCTGCCTTCCTGGGCGAGAAGGTCTTCCACACGGGTCGAGAAGTGAAACTCTCCGCCATATTCCTCAATGGTGCGGCGCATACTGGCAATGATGCCGCTGAGGCGGTCGGTGCCGATATGGGCGTGGGCATCGAGCATGATATCGGGGTCGGCGCCATGCGCCACAAAGGTACGCAGCACCTTGGAGATGTCGCCGCGCTTGGTGGAGCGGGTGTAGAGTTTTCCATCGCTGTAGGTGCCAGCACCGCCCTCGCCGAAGCACCAGTTGCTGTCTGGGTCGACTATCTTCTCACGAGTGATGCGCGCGATGTCATATTTGCGTTCCTCCACGGATTTCCCGCGTTCCACGACGATAGGCCGCAATCCATGCTCCAAGCACCGCAGGGCGGCGAAGAGTCCCGCCGGGCCAGCCCCCACGATAAGTACCCGTGGTGCAACACTGGTCAGAATATTATGAATACGCTGATTATCCAGCACCTCTTCAACACCCACCTCCACCGTGCAGTGGTACACGATATTGCGCCGACGGCAATCAAGGGTTCGGCGGACAATGCGAACCGACTCATCCGCTGCAGCACCGACACGGCGCCGCAACAAAGCGGCATCATGATATTCCTCGGGAGTAAAATCTATCTGTATCTGTCTTGTCATCAACGGTTTATTCGTTTCCTTTCTTCAACTCTCTCATTGCAAAGATACAAAATACTGACCAATTACGCTTTTTTTCGTATTTTTGCAGAATATGATAAACAAGTGCGCCCGGTTTAACTACCTGATTTGCATATACCTGTTGGGTATGGTATTCTTCACCGCCTTCCGCATTGCGGAGACGGCTGCCTATTGTGCCCAAACCTCTTCCACTGTCCAACTCGATGGCCTCTACTGGAAAGCCCTTTGGATGGGATTCCGGTTCGACACGACCGTGAGTTGCTATCTGCTGGCACTGCCGCTGGTGCTGATGATTGTAGGCGAGATGGCACGCATACGTGTACGCGGGTTCTATGCTTTCATACACTACCTGCTGATGGCACTCTACTCTGTCGCATTTTTCGCTTGTGCCGCCGACATACCTTATTTCTGTTATTTTTTCAACCGACTCGATGCGGTGGCACTCTCATGGACGGAAGATTTCGGCACCTCGGCCAGCATGATTTTCAGCGAGCCGAAATACTGGCTCTATATTGGACTATTTTTTGCCGCTGCCGTGAGTTGGTGGTTACTCGGCAGGATTCTCTACAAACGGCTGCTGCTCCCCAACCTCGAAGAGCATCTCCCCTATGCCTGGAGCATCCCGTTGACGACCGCCTTGCTCTGTCTGGGGTTCATCGGCATGCGAGGGAAATTGTCCAAAATCCCCATACGGGTAGGCACGGCCTACTTCTGCAACAATCCCTTCCTGAACCAAATAGGACTCAACCCAGTATTTACTTTTGCGAAAAGCATCGAAGACTCTGGCAAGAGCCGCAACCAGCCGGTAGAACTCATTGACTTGGCGACCGCACAGACGGTGGTGCAGGACTTCCTTTCCCAACCCACCGACGACAGCATCCTTGCCCAAGGCCGGATGCACCTGCCAGAAGGGACTAATGTGGTGCTGGTGCTGATGGAATCAATGTCGGCAGAGAAGACGTCCTTGGCTTCGGAGAAGAGTCTTAGTCCATGTCTGGACAGTCTAATGGCGCTTTCGTTGACCTTCTCACAAGCTTGGTCGGCCGGCATACACACCCACAATGGCATCTATTCCTCGCTGTATGGACATCCGGCTATCCTGTCGCGCCACCTGATGCGGAGTTCACCAATTCCTCAAGTCTGCGGGTTGCCACAGCGGTTGCACGAGGCAGGCTACTCCACGACCTTCCTCCTGGCCCACGACGAAGACTTCGACGGCATGCGTGGTTTCCTCTATCAGAATGGCTTCGACCGCGTGGTGGGACAACGCTGCTATCCCAAACACGAGGTGGTCGGCACCTGGGGAATCCCCGACCACTCGCTTTTCGATCACGCCTTGGAACATTGCGACAGCATCGCCAAACGAGGACCTTTCTTCACCACCATCATGACTGTCAGCGACCACGGCCCCTACATCCTTCCCAAGGACATCGAACTGGTGCCGCGCAGCAAGACCTTGGAGGAACAGGTGGCGGAATATGCCGACTGGTCGATTGGGCGTTTCATCCGCATGGCGCGACAACGGGAGTGGTTCGACAACACACTGTTCATATTCATCGCCGACCATGGGGCATCCCTATGCCCCACCTATGACCTCCCTTTGGCCTACAACCACGTGCCGCTGCTTTTCTACGCCCCAGGGTGCATCGCACCCGAGACCACCGACCGGCTGGCTTTGCAACTCGACCTGCCGGCCACCATTTTGGGTATGCTGGGACTGCCTTGCGGCGACAAGATGCTGGGCATCGACCTGATGAGCCAGCGCCGCAAGTACGCCTATTTCAGTGCCGATGACAAAATCGGCGTAGTCGATGGAGAACTCTTTTACCTCTATAAGTACAAGCAGCAGCGCGCCAGCCTCTACCGCTACCGAGAGGGCGGTACAGAGGATCTTATTGAGCAGTATCCCGAACAGGCCGACGACATGCGCAGGTACGCTTTCAGCATGATTCAAGCCAGCCAACAGATGCTGCAGGACGGAACCACCCAATGCCCCCCCCCATTGCAGAATGATGGAATTTGAGCTGAAATCGGACTTTGCCCCCATGGGCGACCAGCCGGAGGCCATCCGGCAACTGGTGGAGGGCGTGCGTACGGGGCAACGGGCGCAGGTGCTGCAGGGCGTTACCGGTAGCGGCAAGACCTTCACCGTGGCCAACGTCATCCAGCAGCTGCAACGCCCCACCCTGGTGTTGAGCCACAACAAGACCCTCGCCGCCCAGCTCTACGGCGAGTTCCGCCAGTTCTTCCCCAACAACGCCGTCGAGTACTTTGTTTCCTACTACGACTACTACCAGCCCGAAGCCTACATCGCCGCCACCAACACCTACATTGAGAAAGACCTCGCCATCAACGACGAGCTGGATCGCCTGCGCCTGCGCGCCAGCAGTGCCTTGCTCAGCGGTCGGCGCGACGTGATAGTGGTCTCTTCCGTCAGCTGCATCTATGGCATCGGCAACCCCGAGGAGTTCAAGCGCGGCACCATCACCCTCAAGGTAGGCGACCGCCTGCGGCGCGACGACCTGCTGATACGCCTGCTTGAGGGGCAGTATGTGCGCAACGAGATAGAGTTTGTCAACGGTCGCTTCCGCGTCAAGGGCGACACGGTGGATGTCTACCCCTCGTTTGCCGACTTCTGTTACCGCATCTCCTTCTGGGACGACGAGGTGGAGGCCCTTGAGAGTTTCGACCCTATCAGTGGCCAGCGACTCGACCGGTTCAGCGAGGTGGTCATCTATCCTGCCAGCAACTTCCTCACCTCCAAGGAGACTATGGCCCCGGCGCTACTCCAGATACAGCACGACATGTTCGAGCGGCGCGACTACCTCCTCTCCATCGACAAGCCCCTCGAGGCCAAACGCCTCGAAGAGCGCGTAAACTACGACCTCGAGATGATTCAGGAACTCGGCTACTGCAGCGGTATCGAAAACTACAGCCGTTACTTCGACGGGCGGGCACCGGGCAGCCGCCCCTTCTGCCTCATCGACTATTTCCCCGACGATTTCCTGCTCGTGGTGGACGAAAGCCACGTAACCATCCCCCAGATCGGAGCCATGTACGGCGGCGACCGCAGCCGCAAGACAAGCCTCGTCGAGTACGGCTTCCGCCTGCCCTCGGCGCTGGACAACCGGCCGCTCACCTACGAGGAGTTCTACGCCCTCACGGGCGAGACCATCTACATCTCCGCCACGCCGGCCGACTACGAGCTTGCCGAGGCCGGAGGGGTGGTCGTCGAGCAGGTCATCCGCCCCACCGGACTGCTGGATCCCGTGGTCGAGGTGAGGCCGGCGGTGAGCCAGGTGGACGACCTGCTGGACGAAATCGAGAACACCGTCGACAAGGGCGAGCGGGTATTGGTAACCACGCTCACCAAACGCATGGCCGAGGAACTGACCAGCTACCTCGTCAATCTGGGCATCAAGAGCAAGTATATCCACAGCGATGTGGACACATTGGAGCGGGTGGAGATTATGCGCGACCTGCGCATGGGGGTGTTTGACGTGCTGGTGGGGGTGAACCTCCTGCGCGAAGGGCTCGACCTGCCCGAGGTGAGCCTGGTGGCTATACTGGATGCCGACAAGGAGGGCTTCCTGCGCTCCGACCGGGCACTGATACAGACCATCGGGCGTGCGGCGCGCAATGTGCACAGCAAGGCCATACTATACGGCGACAACATCACCGGCTCCATGCAGCGCGCCATCGACATCACCAACCGGCACCGCGAGAAACAGATACGCTACAACCTCGAGCACGGCATCGTTCCGCGTCAGATTGTGAAGAGTACCGAGGCGATACTGGGTACGACGAGCGTGATAGAGCGGGCGGCCGAGGAGAGCGACCGTCCGGCATCCATGCCCATTGCCGCCGAGCCGCAGGCCGGATTTGGGAAGGAGGCTCCCGGGGGACCCGACCCCAGGCTGCTGAAAATGACCAAGGAACAGTTGCGCAAGGAGATACGAGACCTGCAACGCAAGATGCAGACGGCAGCCAAGGAGCTGGACTTCATGGCCGCAGCCAAATACCGCGACGAAATCAGGGAGAGGCAGACACTGCTCGAATCCGCCCGGTAGGGCAGGGGAGGGGCAGGGGGTCTCTAGGTACTCTCTAGGTACTCTCTAGGTACTCTCTTAACCCGAGTTCGATTTTGAGTGATTTCCGGAGGGTCTAGACGGAGAGAGGCAGCAGTCATGGGCGCCGCGGTTGCAGCCGCAGCGAAATCCGTACAG
>CACZLT010000019.1 GCA_902782185.1 uncultured Bacteroidota bacterium
CGTCGATGCGGGTGCCCACGAAGTTGTAAGTGCCGTAGTATCGGATTTCCAGAATCACGTCTGGCACCACGTCGGTGATGGCCACGAAGTCGCTGCTGTCCTCCTCGGGCAGCGGAGCCTTGACCGCAGTGTGGCAGGCGGAAAAGAATGTGGCAGCAAAGACCACTAGAACAAGTGTTCTGCTCTTTAAGGTAACAAAAACAGCCCTCATAATGAATTCATTAATTCCGCAAACGCGGTGTTTATAATGTTCATAAATATTGAACGACAGGTTGTAGGTGGATTTTCGGGCAGCCTGTCGCCTGCTTGCATACCGGTGTGAACTTTTGTGTTGCAAAATTGAAACCAATTGCGGGTGCAAAAGTACAAATAAAAAACGATTCCACAACAACTTCGACAGATTTTTTTTCTGCACAGACCATTCCCGTAACTGCGGACAGGCATGGATTATTGGCAAGACGCTGTGTGTTAGTAATGTATCTTTTAGGTGGAGTTGTCTTGAAAATAGCGGGGACTATGCTACCGATCCGTCTCGCTGAAGGACTTGGAACAGAGAATGCGAAGCAACTTACCGCCTCATTTCCAGAAAAATGTTTTCCTGCAAACACCCTTACCCCATTCCACGCGCCCTCCTGTTGATTCTATCTGCTCCACTGCCCGCTGCACCAGCTCCGAGGCGATACCTTTCCCTCGCAGGCGGTCGATGACATAGGTGTGGTTGATGACATGTACGCCGTTCCGCTCGGGAAACGTTATTTCGCCCACCTCCTCGCTGCCTTCAACGGCGTATATTCGGTTTCTTTCAGTAATAAATTCCATTGCCACAGAAACTTTTCAATTTTCAATTTTACGAGTTGGTCTTCCCGGATGATTTTTGGGGCAAACAGCTTCCTCCGAAGGTGCGAGCACATATTAGTGTTTGTTTCCATGCCTTTAGTCCTCCTGCTCGTAGTAGTAAGAATAGTCGATGCCTTTCAGGAAGAGTTCGCGGTCGTCGATGTGGTCGGTCAAGGCGCCTTTGAGCAGGGTCTTGATGGCCGTAGTGTTGGTGGTGCTGCGCTTCATGGCTTGCAAGTATTGCTTCTTGTCTATCTGGCTCCAATCCACGCATTTCTTCAGGTTTCTCTTCATCAGCATATCCAGCCAGATGCGTGTGCTGCGCCCGTTGCCCTCCATGAATGGGTGCGCCACGTTCATCTCGGCATATTTGTCCACAATTTCGTCGAATGTGCTGTCGGGCATTGCTTCTATGATTTTTAGGTTCTCCGGCAGATATTCCGCGCGGCAGAACAGCGTGCCGTCTTTCCAGATGGTCTTCGTCCGTATCTGTCCTGCGAAATCGTATAGCCCTCCGAAAAGGTAAGCGTGAATCTGTTGCAAGGCTTTCACTTTGCCAACATCTTCGTCGGCCACTAGGTTACTCTCCCAAAGAGTGTATGCCTTTTTTCTGCTTTGTCCGTCAATGCTATTATCACTGTAGGTGAGCCAGTCGAGGAAGTCTATCGCTTGTTGGTTATGAATGGATTTTGCCAGTTTTTCCACTCCTTCCTGGCTGATGACATCGGTGTTGTACTTCTTTCCGTCGGCAGCAGTAAGTTTCAGTTGGGTAGTGGCACTAACCACCTCGCTCTGCTCCTTCTTTAGCTTAGCCTTGAGGTATTTCCAGTAGTTTCGGTTCTTCTCGTGGTCATCCTGTTCATTGATAGCACCCACGATGTCAAGAACGGAGAACCACCAATGGTTGTGTTTCTCATCCCATACGGCACGAACCTTATGGTCTTTATAGAAGCGAATTGATATTTTGTTGCTCATAATTCTTTTTGCAAAGTTACTCAAATCATTTATACAATCCCGTGTCAATCCAGTTGAGTAACATGGCTCTGCTCCAGCCATTTTCAACGATTTGGTTCACGAAAAACAATGCTTTGTCAACATCGCCTTTCACCTTGTCTAATATTAGTTTATGATGACCCCAAGGCACGTTGAGTATATTGCTGAGTTGCAGCTGACTTTCTGGTAATTGCAATTCGCCCCCAACTTGGGGGTGAATTGTATAGACGATTTCTCTGTCAAAAGCGCCCTCAACTTGGGGGTGTATTTCAGATGTTTGAGAATAAAGCAGATAAAAACGTATGCAATACCGTAAGTTGGTCACAGAAAGTCCCTCCACTTGTGGCATTTCTTTTTTCAGGTCTTTACTTAATTGTTCAATGACGCCTTCTCCCCAACGTTCCTCCACTTTCATTTCAACGATATCGCGACCTAAGAGCCAATTAAAACGTAATTGCCCCGAATTTACTTGTATGGCGGCCTTGATTTGGCTTTGCCGATAGCGTGTGACAAGTTCTTTTACCCATTGGGAATAATCCTTGTCTATGATAGTTATGTTCTTATCCATAAGGTTTTATATTTCTTTTGCAAAGTTACATGGTTCTTATATGATCTGGTGAAGGGGTTATGGAATCGTGTATTGGATATGCAATGACGGCATCGAGATTGTAGAAGTCAACAAGTCTTTTTACTTGACGTTCACCCTCTTGTTGAACTTGTTCCATTTTGGAACAGGTTGCCTCTTTCGATAGTTCCTGTTCTAGATAGATGTTGCCTAAATGTTTGGTGATAGCTTGAGTGTTTACACCAAACAACTCGGCCATTGCTTTTGCGTCAGCCAAAATGTCTCATTTCTATAATAGACGTTGACGCACACATTGCAGTCCTCGTTCTGATAGAGTACGATGCTGTGTTGATTCTTTTGTATTTCGTTTCTCTTCATTATTCTTTTGCAGAGTTACACAAATAACACAGATAACCATTCTCCTTTAACTTACATTATGTCAAACATTAATAAATTCCTAATCCTCATTGTTTCTTTTTGAGTTAAATGCCGTGCAACATAAGGGAAAGTGTTAATAAATAGTTTCTTTGTCTTTTCAAATGCAGTATCACTCATATCATTCTTCTTTTGTATTTCATTGATGAAAGCCATTAATTTCATTAACCAGATTGTTGGAATGCAAAGTTCGTCAATGGACACCCATCCAATGTCATACAAACCTTTTGCTTGAAATTTCTTTTGTAATACATTATCACACATTCCGCTACACGCGAAATAAATATCTTCACATTTTGGCTCAATCCCATTTTTTTCTAATCCTTCTTTTCTTAGAGACACATAGTTTCCATGCACACTTTCCAATAGCAAATTTTTTCCACAGTAATCACAACATAATTCTGCTTCTTCATCAAATATCTTTGCAGGAGTTGGATTCTCTAATTGATATCTCTTGAATGAAAGCGGGAAATACCGACATGCAATTCTATGTCCTTCAAGATTACCCAATAAATATGATTCTATTTTTTCGTGATCAAATATGATATAATTCTCTTGGCCTTGTAGCAATCCTGATAAAGATGTAGCTGCCAATGTTGAATACACTCCCATGAATCCATTGCAACCATGTTGTCTCAACCTGTCCCCAATATTTATTTCATCGCTATCTTTTACTGCTCGTCCGGAGTGCGCATAATGTTTGCAACTGACCAACCACCTTATAGTATATTCGGAGGTAATGCCTTTTATTACTTCATCAACAATCAAGTCTTTCTTGCCATCTGCTCCCCTATCTGGACCTTGGACAATCCTATAACCTAATAAAGACAAAAAATCTCTGGTAAAAAGTTCAAAGGTGTCTTGTATTCCAGTCCCTTTGTTAGCTTCAGGAATTTCTTTAAAATCTAATATCATATTCTTCCAATCTTATGTAGGTTGGTTTCCTATCGTTTTTGTCCTACTACTTATCGTATCATGCGCTTATAATGGTCTTCATAACCAGTCAATTTAAATACCAGTCCGAATGCTTCTTTAAAATCATCATAATTAAACTCTTTAATATCAAATATGTTTTGTCCTATCGAATGTGATTCCCGATTAATGTATCTATTAAATGCCCGAAATCTAGGTGATTGGAGTTGTTTCTCATTGAATACATTATTTAGTTCTTTCTTTTCAACAAAAGAGAAGAAGTATTCAATAATATTTCTCATGCAATTGGCTATTAATGCGGGATGTGCATTAGAATCTTTGACAATCATCCAATATGCATGATAGTCATTTTGAATCTCCAAATAGTTCATTTCATAAATATGGCTGCCTTGTTGACTTTTTTGTATTCGAAAGAGTTTTTGGTTGTAATCATCCTCTTTGTCTTTTCTCTTAATAATAGCCATTTCATAAAAGAAATACAAACTGTGTGTCAAAATAAAAACCTGTTCATATTTCTGTACATTTTTGTTTTGAGGATTTGCATCGGTGAATTCATTAATTAGAAGTCGTCCGACGTTGTATACATAAATATGAGATAGACTGGAGATTGGGTCATCTATGACAATGATTTTCTTTTTTTCAGTATCTTCTTTGTTTCTCTTACCTTTGCATTGCTCGATGAAATATAGAAGGCTAATAATCATTTTTTCACCTTCACTTAAAGACCTGAAAACATTTCCATCTTGCCCTTCTCGTGACAATTCATATAAACTATCCGAATGCTTTTTAATTTTAAAATCAACAATGCCCATATCTATTAATGCATCGTTGATATTTTTTATGGCATCATCAATATTAATGGTTTTTCCCTGATTTTCCGATATTACTTGTTCTTGGATTTTGATTTGCCTTTCGATTTCTTCTATTTTTTTGCTAAAACCATCTATCTTATTCTGTTTTGCATTGTTATCCTTTGCATATACGGATAATGCGGTGTCATATTGCCACCTCATTATTTCCCAAAATTCTGTCTTTAAATTATCAAGTACAAGGTCTTTTTGTTTGATTTTATCATTATATTCTTTAATGATGATATTGGCCTCCTCAAATACTGAACATAGTTCTTTTACACCGTCAATGGATGATTTAATATCTGCAATATGACTTGGTCTCTCCAGTTTTTTTTCAATTTCTCTGTTGTTGTGTCTTACAATATGTTCTAATTTTGTAAAAGCAATATTGTATTTCTCTTTTAATGGTTGTAATATAGTCAATATATCAAACGATTCGTCCTTGATCAATTTCTGTATTTCTGCAAAATACCTGTCTTTCAGTGCCTTAATTGTTGATATGTCTTTTTTGTATACTTCGCCAAAGAATGATTCCAATTCTTCTATAAAATTGTTGGAGATGGTCTCTTGCTGGCAAAAAGGACAGAGTTGATTATTTCCATCATGTTCTTTATGTAAATAGCCCGTACCTTGTCTAACCCAGTCAGAATTACCTAGCCTTTTTATTAATTCCGCAATAGAACTATTTTCGTTGCCAACAACCACTTTGGATAATATAGAATCTGTTTCGATTTTCTCAAATTCAAAGTTTATGATTGGTAGAGGAGATACCTCTTGACCATTATCTTGTTGAAGCCTGGAGATTTCTTTCTCCAATTCTTCTATGGAATGTTTTGGAGAGGATGCCGGTTTTTCAATAGTGTGTAGATACTCATATAGTTTTGTCTTTTCGCCCTTTAATCCAGTTAAACAGTAGTCAAATGGCTTCCCCTGTCCCGAATAGGTCGTTTTTATTTCCCAAATTGTATTCAGAATATTGTAATATGCTGTTTTGATTTCCTTCTCCGCATTTTGCTTTTCTTCTGTTTGACTTTTTTTTACTTCTTCAAGTTTCAAAATGTCATTCTTTGCATTATCAATTGCCTGTTGAGCTTCTGCATTGTCTTTGGATAATGAAAAAATACCTTTAATTTCAGGAGATTCATAAAAATTGTCTTGTACAAATTTTTGATTATATATATTGATTTCATACGAATTGGCATCATCTGTTTTGTTGTCAAATTCTAACGATATTGAATGAGGATCTTCTTCCTTGTTCCAGTCGTACAGTAAATTTGATATTGTACTTTTCCCTGTTCCATTCAATCCGTATATCAGATTGATTTTTTGGTCCGTCTCCAATATGGCTTTCTCTTTAAATGGGGGAATGCCCTCAATCAATATTTTGTAATCATATGTTTAGAATGTTACAACTCGTTTAAATATTGCAGTAGTTGCTTCACGGTGATAGCTCCTTCTACCTCTTTTGTTTGGAATACCATAAAATAGTGATATTTCTTTCCGGCAAGGTCGGCCCATTTGTTGCCGAGCCAGATTTTGTTCTTTGAATCTTCGTTTACCAAATGGTCGCCCTTTGTCTCAACCAAAATAATGTTGCCCGACTTCATGCTAACGATAAAGTCCGGGTAATGGTTAATGAATCCATTGATGCAAAACTCTTTCTTTTCTCGGTTACGATGCCAGAAAAGAACATTAGGATTGTCTGCAATAGCCGAGATAACATCATACTCAAAATCATTGACAGTCTCTTCGGCAGCATATAGTCCTTTGTCAATTCCGACCAATTCACCTTTCGTCAAAGCAATTGCATCCAAAAAAGTGTAATGGTTGTCAAGGATTATCCTCCCTGTATACAACCACTGTTGGAACACCTGTTTTTGATAGTCTTTCAACAATTCCTCTATCTTATCCTGTATTGTATCTCGTGTCAGATAGATATTGTCGATAAGACTTGATATTTCGTCCGCGTCAAGATTTGCAATCGCCTTGTCAACATACTTCTTAATGGCTGGTTCCGCAATATTGTCCATTTTTATCATGCTGGCAATCTGTCCGCTTAGCATATCTTTCTGAACTGTCGCCGACTTGTCCATATATTGTTGCCGGATAAAGTCAATTGCCTGTTGGTTGATTTTACGGACAGGGACATAGTCATCACCCAAAGCGGCGACATCAATAGTTACGCCCTGTGGACGGACAATGGTAAAATCTATTGTGGCATCTTTTGTTGGCAAATCAAAGCCTTGGGTTAGCATGGATTTTTCCAATGGTATCCATTCATCATCAGAGAATATAGATGCTGCTGTCTTTGTATAAAAGATAGGGAGGTTTATTCCTGCTGCAACCTCTTTGTAATCTTCGTTGATTGGGTAGTACATTTCTTTCGGTGTTATTGCCGCAAGCGGATCAAGTTCTCCACCTTTGGTTTGTTCCTCAATTTGTTTGTTATACTCCTCGCTCATCTGCTCTGCCTGTTTCTGCAAGTTCTGAATATCCTCGCTCTGGGAAGTACTTTCTAATTGCTCCTTGATTGCAGACGCTTCCTCTATTGTCAAGTCAATGCCGTTATCCGACAACTCTTCTTCAGTTGCCTGTTCAGGGGCATCGAACAGTCCTGGAATGGTTACTGGAGTTTTGGCTGTCTCTTGTGGGACGACAGGACTTGCTTCCCGAAAATCTTTTTTGCTAAAACCAGCCTTTTGTAATGACAATATGATTTTCTCAACAGTATCCCGAAAGTCGTTGCTGCTTGTAAAAACGTAAGAAAGATTCAGCAATGGGTTTTGATGCTGTGTCGTGTAAGGTTGTCGAAGAATGCGTCCCAATATCTGCTCTACATCCACACGGCTTGTTTTGTTAGCCAGGGTGGCCAATATGTAAGCAAACGGACAATCCCATCCCTCTTTCAAGGCGTTCACCGTTATGATATACCGTACTTCACAACTTCGGCTCATCAAATCAACACCTTTCAACTCATCTTTATTAGCCGTTTTGATTTTAATTTGAGTTTCAGGGATGCCAAAGCTAATAAGGTTGGCTTTTATCTTGTCAAATGTGATGTTGTCATTGTCAGTTTTAGGTTGCGCTTGGAACAATACAATTGGTCGGATATATCGGCCTCCTTGCTTCTCCATTTCAATTGCATGTTGCTCCAGGCTGTTACGCATTCGAATGGCATTCACAAGCACATCCTTCGGCGTATTACGGTTTTCCACAATAACAGGCAACTTTACCATATTTTCACGCTTCAGTTGCATGGCATCGACGAAAGATATAATGTTGCTGTTGTCGCGAGGCGTTGCTGTCAGTTCTAGAATAAAACGAGGACTGAGGTTGTTAAACAGTTCCACCCTTAAATCGGCTTTAAAGTTATGGCTTTCATCCACAATCACCACGGGGTTTTGCTGGGCAATCACTTGAATCAATGCCGTGGGATCTGCTCCGCTAATCAATTGTTCTGGATGGGTGTAATGTTGGGTGTGTTCCAAAAAGTTTCCGTTTTCACGGAAAGCACGTGGTTTTAACTGCTCTTCTCCCTTGTCTTTCTTGACACGAATTGTTTCGATGAAAGACTGGGCGCTCAAAACGAATATCGTTAAGTTGTCGTGCATCTGAACAGGACTAATTCCCTGTCCCATTAAAGCAGATTCTTTGTCAACCACCACAACACGATGAGCAAACAGCGCGTCGATTGTCTGCCTATATGGATGGGATACGTCTTGCAGCTTCTCCAATGTTTGTTTTAAGATGGTATCACTGGGGACAAACCACGCCACGACCTGGTTGGGTGCGCCTGTATGCAACTTATCCATAATACGCTTGATAGCATTGCAGGCAATGAAGGTCTTGCCTCCCGCTGTCGGCACTTTCAACGTAACACGCGGCACCCCGTTCACGCTATTGATATACGGATGAAGATAATTGTTAGTGAAGCTATTGACAGAAACACCCTTGTCTGCCCAATATTGAGAATAGGCAACAGAGAGACTATTGCTGTTGTTCAATGTTTCAATATATAGCTCCAAATCACGGAGCGTCTGGTGTTGATATTCTTTTAACTGCATACTTCAAAACCAGTTAATGTCGCGAGGAATCTTCTTGAATGTAATGTTCATCTGCGCCAATTGCTCATTGCTAATGGTACACACGTCGGCATAAATCACATAATGGTCAGCCGTCTTGGGAACAATATTCAGCGTATCGTGCGACAATGTTGTTATCGCATTTGGTTTATAATAGAAGAAATAACCTGTACCGTTGAAATAGTCCAACAGATAAGGATGATTTGTGTCTTGCTTGCGTGTCAGATACTCATGTGTTTCTGTGTAATAGATGTATTCACGTAATTTATTTATTCCAACGCTTTCGTTAAGGTTCCCGTCTGGTAAAAACAGAGGTTCTCCAAGTTCGTAGTAGTCGAAAGATCCAACCATGCCTTCTATCATCGAATCTCCTTCGCCATAACCTTTAATAACTCTTCGAACACGTTCTGCCGTTATGTCTTCAGCATAGTCATTTGACTCAATAAGAATAAATTTTCTGTTACTATCGGTCTCTTTGTTAAGAATAAGGGCAGCATGAGCAGTTGTGCCAGATCCGGCAAATGCATCTAAAACAATACTATCATCATTTGATGAAAGCAGGAGTAAATGTTTGATTAGTTGATAAGGTTTAGGGGTGGTAAAGGGTATTTGCTCAGGGAATATCTCTTTTAAATTGTTTTTTGCTATTTCATTTGTTGCGACATCGTCGGCAAATAGTATTGTTTCAGGAGTTAATCCTCTTTCCTTTTCGTAAAGATATGTTTTCTTTCGAGGCACATTATTACCAGTTGCTCCAAACCAAATTCTTCCTTCTGCAATTTCTCTTCTCATTACCTCCTCTGTGTATAACCAACAGCGACCGTTTGGTAAAGTATGCTTCTTTCCATTTGGCGCAACCAATGTATAAAACTGGCTTTCTGTTGCATGACCAGCTTGTGCCGTTACTGGATCAGATTTCCATGGCCCTCTTGGGTCGTTGTCTGGGTTTTGATACCGACTTAACGCTTCTGCTGTCATGGGCAACAGTTTTAAACACCGATCTGCGTTCCTTTTATCAAAACAATAACACAAGATATAGTCGTGCCGATATGAGACGACTTTTCTATTTTCTCGATTTTTTCTTTTCTCCCAGATAAAAGTGGCTACAAAATTCCCGCAGCCAAATATCTCATCGCAGATACACTTTAGATTGGAAAACTCGTTGTCGTCAATACTAATAAAAATGATGCCGTCTTTTGAAAGCATCTGCCTTAGTAGACGAAGCCTTGGATACATCATGCAGAGCCATTTGTCATGCCGACTAAAATCTTCTCCCTCTACCCCAACTACTTCACCTAACCATTTTTTTATTTGGGGATCATTTACATTGTCGTTATATACCCATTCTTCTTCACCCGTGTTGTAAGGAGGATCTATGTAGACACAATCAATCTTCCCTTCATACTCTGGCAGCAAGGCTTTCAATGCCTCAAGGTTGTCCCCATGAATAATCTTATTGCCACTGTGAGTTTCGGATGTGTCGGCAGGATTATCGCCCCGATACCCATATTTATGTTCCAACATACGGAAAGGCACTTCCGCATGATGATTGACTACCTTATCTTTTCCTATCCAGTGCAGTGTAGGCATCGTTATTCCTTTTCGTCTTTTGTCTTATTAATGGTTATTGAACCATTTGCTTGATATATAGTGCTATTGTCGGTCTTCTTTATCACCTGTTTGTTGTGATTCCTTTTCTTCGCCCAAAGACCAATAATTGCTGCAAGAATTACTGCAGCAGCCCCAATTAGTTCACCAATATACTCTTTCATAATCAGTATTATTTGAAAAACATTTCTAATGGAAGTGTATCGTCGTTTGTTAATTTCTTAACTATTCTTCGACCAATATATGCTCCAACAGGCGTTAATTCGATATGTGTTACTTCTTCTTTGTCTAAACAGTTGAACGCTTTGCCCCAATCAGGATGTAAAGAGATGAGATGTTGCTTGATTTCATCATTTGATAATGGGGAAAAAAGGTTTATCAGTTGATCCAATTCGGGATTAGTTTTTACAGAATCTCCCATTTGTAATATTTGCATTACAAATTCTTTCGAGCTATATAACAACTTTATCTCATTTGAAATACCATCTTTATATACTAACTGGTTTCTTTTGAGATTACTCTGATCTGGTAGGCTCTGCATGAATGTATTATAGGTTTCTTCTGTTATAGAATGTCGAAATAATAAATCATAGTCATTTTTTAACATGTCCATAATTGGCTTATAATACCTAGTGCCAGACATGTCAATACAACAATTTGTCAATTTAAGATAATGTATATCCAGTTTGGTTATTTCATTTAAGTGAGTGTATAGTAATGCACGGTTTCCAAGATTTGCATCAACCTGAAATGACATTCCTCGGTTTATGACACTACGAAGTATTAATGCACCTAAAAAATATGTTTGTTGTAATGAGAGATTTGGTAATACTTTAATACATTCATCTATGAGATGTTGTTCTGTCGTATGCTCATTGACCTTTAACCTTTCTATTAATAAATCAACCAAGTCTTCTTTTGTGTTTGCGTTATCCGTCTTGGCATATTCATTAATTGTGTCGTGTAAGACAAACTGCAATTTGGGTGTTGCCAATTTCTCTGCGACTTGAGGATTTTCCAACTTCTCCAATCTTTCAATAAATTGGTCTTCAAAGCTCGAGATTTCACGATGGAAGGTATCAACAGCCTCTTTTGTGACAATAGACAATTCTTGTCTTACAACGTCATGACAGATGTCCTTTACATCACTATAACCCAATCCATAATTCTTGATATCGCCATTTGCTTGTTGTATTAATGAACTACTGACGTTTGATATTTCCTGTTTGTTTTTCTCCGACATGACTAGTAATGACTATTTATTTTTAATCTGTTTTGTGACTTTTTACAAATGCGGTGTTTTTTTAACTATTTATAATTGGTTTTTCCTTCAGCCGAAAAGCTTTAGGGTCTATTGTCATTTGGTATATTTTGATATCGGGGTTACGTTCTTTGGCAATCTTGATTGTCTTTTCTTTGTCTTTTTCATCCATGTTTACACCCAGATAGACGGATTCGAAGCACTCGCCACCAATATCAAGGAACGCACGGACAGTATTCCAAGGGATTGGTCTATCTTTATCGTTCTGATTTGGGAGAAGCTTCATATATTCTGGCGATGGGTCGTAAGCTATTAAGCGGACTTCCTGTTCATGCTGCCATTCTTTTGATTTCGTGGCAAAAAGATTGCATAGGGTAATCATTGGCCCATCAATGGGTTTGGATTCTGATGTGTCGCCTTGGTATATTACCTCTAGTTCGGAACACCCCAGCAACATACCATTCATGTGTTTTGTGTATTGTCTTACATTTTCCATGTTCAGACCGACACAAATACCTTTATTGTCATTATAGTAACTCCACATAGTTGTGGAATCATGAACTTTGGACAGACTGCAGATGTATGTTTTATCTCTGCGGTTTAGTCCTTTTTGGTATTCCATTTCGGAATAAAAAGAGGCTGGTATCCCTCGGTGTAGTCCTGATGAGTCTGGCTGAAAATCAACATATTTAGGGAGGCAATCGAATGGGTCGTTCAATTGAGTAGCGTTGGTGAACATCAGAGTGCTATTATATAGCATACTCAATCCACCATCAGCATCAAGGTATTTGTATAATCTGCGTTCTCCCAATTTTCACTTATTAATATTGAACTGCAAAGATACGAATTTTTTTTTAATTGACAAAATAATGTTTCGCGCGCGAGGAAATAAGATGTTCAGTAGCGGTATGTGCCGAGGTGGCGGCTGGGGCTGGCCTGGTCGGGGCGGACTTGGGCGCGGGTGGCGGTGGCGCGGTGGAAGCGGGTGGCCTGGAACCAGGCGTGGACATGCATGGCACTGTGGGTGGCGCACAGCTCGTGGGGCAGCTCGAAGGTGCACTGGGCGCAGTCGGCGCGCAGGGGGCCGGCGTAGAGCAGGAGCGCCGGTACCTCGGGCAGGTAGGCGGCCACATAGAGGCGTTCGTCGGGCACGGCATGGGTGTGGGCCAGCCCGGGGTCGGGACAGCTGATGCGCAATAGGTTGCCGTCGACTTCGGCGGTGATGCCGTCGGGGATATGGCGCGGCCCCTGGGCCAGCAGGAGGTGTTCGGGGCAGAGTGTCCAGTCGCTCGTCTCCTCGTCCCAGCGGAGGGCGCCGTTTTCCCAGTTGGCTTTGACGAAGGCGTTGCGGGGCGTCTGGTTCATGGCCTCCTCGGCGAGGCGTGCGAAGCCGATGTTGACTGCCTCGGCCAGCTGTGCCGAGAGGCGGTTGGCGAAGGCCAGCTTGGCGCGGTGCTTCTGCTGCGCCGGTGTGCGCGGGTTGGTGGGGCGGTAGATCTCTTTCTTGATTTGCTGGCCGTTGAGCACCACATAGATTTTGTCGCCCCGACGGCCGTGCTCCATTCCATTGGAATCTATCTTCGACATAGGCGTGTATTATGTTAGCTGTATGCTGGTATTATGCTTGTTATTCCCTTGTATTATGCCGGTATCCCTATATTTACCCTAGAATTACCCTATAGTTTCCCTATAATTACGCTAGAGTTTCCAATATAACGTAACATGCTGAAGATTATTATCTCTATAGAGATAATAATATATGTTGCCGAGGGTATGTTGGGGGATGTATGGGTGTCGGTTAGTGGCCTTCAACAACGGATTTTACCTCGTCGATAATCTGTTGGCAACGCTCGCGGCTCATCTTGGTATTTTCTGCATGCTCTTCATCCTCGGCTTATACCCTTAACCACGGTGCCTCAGCAAGTGGATGAGGAGGGCGATGAGGAGGAATACTGCGCTGATAATTCCAAAGAACTCTCCAAAAGGCCAGTGGAACAGCCGGAAGGCGGCGTTGGCGACAAGGAACAGGCAGGCAATCTTGGCGTGTCGGATTACCGGGCGTTCGTCGGGGACGATGCGAGCCAAATGATTTCCCGTGAGCAATACGAAGACCACTCCCGACAGTACGGCGGCGAAATAGATGAGGCTGGCGAAAGGCCAGTGCATCAGCTTGAAGACGAGGCCGACAAGGCTCAGCACGACCAAGACAAGGCTTGCCCAGTAGGCTTTGCCACGACGATGGGACGGTGCTTCGGCAGTTTCGCTGCCATTCAATCGCGCAGTTAGCGACACGAGCTCGTCGCTCATCTTGGCCAGTCGGTCGATATGACCCAGTATCAGGATGGCGGATATCGTGAGGATGGCAGCCACAATGATGAACGAGGGTCGTAGAATAGCAATCTCATGTTTGGCTCCCAGCTCACTCACAAACCAAATCATCCACAGGCAAAGGGCAAGCACCCCGGTGCTCCACACCAGCGAGAATCGCGTCTGCGCACTTTTCATCTTTTGGGTGAGTGTATGGATATCGTCATCCGACGTGTTGATTTGCTGCACTTTCCGGCAGGCTAGCAGCTCGAACAGGCCTAAGGGCAGAATAAGCAGCACCGACAGGACCACGAAGGGGACACGCAGCTCGAAGCAATACCAGCTCCAGCCCACGGCGGCGGTCAGCAACCCGTAGGTGAGCACTCTTTCCATATTGCGGCGCTTGAAGTCCGTTATTCTCGTATGCAGCATTTCGTGCATCAGGTCGTTGTTGACGATTTCCTGCTGGTTGAACTTTTCTTGGAGCGTCTTGTATTGTGCTTGCAGCGACGACAGCTCCATCTCCTGGTTTTGTCTGTTTTCTTCCATGATAATAAAGGATTATTGGGTGATGGATTTCGATTTCTGAATCAGTTTCTCCTTGATGCGGTGCAGTTTGACGCCCACATTGGCCACGCTGATGCCCATGATGGCGGCAATCTCGTCGTAGCCGATACCTTCGAGCCACAGCATCACAAGGGCGCGGTCCATCACGTCGAGCTGCTGGATGAGCGTATGGAGCTGATGCATCTGTTCGAGCGAGGTGTCCTGCGGGTCGTAGGGGTTGATGTCGGTGCTTAGCGGAACCGTCTGAGGGCGGCGTTTTGCCCGTTTGTCGCAGTTGATGGCGGTGTTGAGCGCGATGCGGTACACCCACGTGTTCACGCTGCTGCGGTTCTCGAACTGGTCGTATCCCAGCCACAACCGGACAAGAATCTCCTGAAACAGGTCGTTGACCTCTTCGTTGTCGCGCGAGAACATATAACACACGGAGTAGATAGTCCGCTTGTACTGCCTCACCAGTTCCTCAAATTGTTTCTCTTTAGTGCTTTTCATCTGGCCGTTTTGAATTTCTACACCATTGGACAACTCATTCCCAAAATCCTTACATTAATTTGTAAAAAAAAGAGGCATCTGTAAGAAACAGGTGCCACTTTTTTGAATGCAATCATGCGCAATGGTTACTTCTGCATGGTCTTCAGGCGCTCGGTGAGCATGGGGACGATTTTGTGGAGGTCGCCCACAATGCCGAGGTCGGCAACTTGGAAGATGGGTGCGAACTTGTCTTTGTTGATGGCGACGATGAGTTCGCTCTCTTCCATGCCGGCGAGGTGCTGGATGGCGCCGCTGATGCCGCAGGCCACGTAGAGGGCGGGGCGGACGGTCTTGCCGGTCTGTCCGACCTGGCGGCTGGCGTCCATGACGCCGGCGTCGACCATGGCGCGGGAGCTGGAGACTTCACCGCCGAGCTCGGTGGCGAGGGCCTGGAGCTTGGCGAAGCCATCCTTGGTGCCTACGCCGCGGCCGCCGGAGACGAGGATTTTGGCCTCGCTGATGTCGGCAACGGTCTTCTCTTCCTTGACGGTCTTTATCAGTTTGACGCGACCAATCTTGGCCGTGTCGAAGTTGACGCTGAAGTCGACGACCTCGCCTTTGCGGCTGCTGTCGGCGGCCATTTTCTGCATAACGCCGGGGCGGACGGTGGACATCTGCGGGCGGTGGTTCTTGCAGAGGATGGTGGCCATGAGGTTGCCGCCGAAGGCGGGACGGGTCATGCGGAACTCGTGGGCCTCGTCGTCGCTGATTTCCAGCTTGGTGGCGTCGGCGGTGAGGCCGGTGCGGTTGCGGGCGGAGACGCGGGGACCGAGGTCGCGGCCGATGGTGGTGGCGCCGATGAGCATGATGCTGGGCTTCTCGCTTTCGATGATGGCGGTGATGGCCTGGGTGTAGGCTTCGGTCATGTAGTCGCGCAGCAGGTCGTAGTCGACGACCATGACGCGGTCGGCGCCGTGCTCGATGAGGGTCTGTGCGAGGGGCTTGATGTCCTTGCCGAGGAGCATGGCGACGACTTTCTCCTGGTTGGCGTCGGCCAGTTCGCGGGCTTTGCCCAGCAGCTCGAGGGCCACATTTTGAAGTTTGCCTTCGCGCTGTTCGGCAAACACGTATACGTCTTTATGATCTGACAGATTCATAATCTTTCTTTTTTAGGGGAGATAGGGGAAGATAGCTCGCTTCGCTCGCGGAAGATAAAGGACAAATGTTCCAGCAGGGGCTATTGTCCGTTATCTCCTTTTATCTTCTCTTATCTTCCGTTAACTCCATTATTAGATGATATGCTTTTCTTTGAGCTTGTTGACGATGAGTTCGACAGCCTCTTCGGGGCTGACCTCGAAGGTCTGGCCGGCGGGCTTGAGCTGTTTGGGGAAGGACTTGAAGACGCTGGTGGGCGAGCCGGCCTTGCCGATTTCCTCGTCGGGCACGTTGATGCGGTCGGCGCCCCAGATTTCGACTTCCTTGTCGAAGGCATCTACGATGCCGCTGACGCTCATGTAGCGGGGCTGCACGGCGCTGGCCAGGGCGGTAACGACGCAGGGGGCCTGCATTTCGAGCACCTGGTAGCCGTCTTCGAGCTGCTTGCGGATGGTGAAGGTTTTGGTGGCCTCGTCGTACTGGAGGTCTTCCATGTAGGATACCTGGGGCAGGTCGAGGTGTTCGGCAATCTGGGGGCCTACCTGTGCGGTGTCGCCGTCGATGGCCTGGCGGCCGGTGATGATGAGGTCGACATCCATGGTGCGGAGGGCGCCGGCGATGGCGCTGGAGGTGGCGAGGGTGTCGGCACCGCCGAGCTTGCGGTCGGTGAGCAGGATGGCGCGGTCGACGCCCATGGCGAGGGATTCGCGGAGGATGGCCTCGGCCTGGGGCAGACCCATGGTGATGACGGTTACGTGGGCGCCGTATTTGTCCTTCAGCTGGAGGGCGAACTCGAGGCCGCCTTTGTCGTCGGGGTTCATGATGGAGGGCACGCCCTCGCGGATGAGTGTACCGGTCTGAGGGTTGATTTTCACCTCGGTGGTGTCCGGCACTTGCTTTATGCAAACTACTATGTTCATTTTTCTTTCTGAATATTCTGATTACTCTGAATGTTCGGAGTATTCTGATTTATTATTTAAACAACTTACCGGCGATGACCATGCGCTGCACTTCGGAGGTGCCTTCGTAGATCTCGGTGATTTTGGCGTCGCGCATCATACGCTCGACGGGGTACTCGCGGGTGTAGCCGTAGCCGCCGTGGAATTGGACGGCCTTGGTGGTTACCTCCATCGCGGTCTCGGCGGCGAAAAGCTTGGCCATGGCGGCGTCGGCGGAGTAGGGGATGCTGTGGTCTTTCTTGTAGTGTGCGGCGCGGACCAGCAGGCGTGCGGCCTGGACCTTGGTCTCGAGGTCGGCCATCTGGAATTGTGTGTTCTGGAACTGGGCGATGCTGCGGCCGAACTGCTTGCGCTCCTTGGTGTACTTGACGGTCTCGTCCATGGCGCCCTGGGCAATGCCGAGGGCCTGGCTGGCGATGCCGATGCGGCCGCCGTCAAGGGTCTTCATGGCGAGGCCGAAGCCTTTGCCGAGCTGGCCCAGCTGGCGGTCCTTCGGGATGCGGCACTCCTCGAAGATGAGCTCGGTGGTGGCGCTGCCGCGGATGCCCATCTTCTTCTCCTTCTTGCCGATGGAGAAGCCGGGGTCGGTCTTCTCGACGATGAAGGCGCTGATACCCTTGGTGCCCTGGCTCTTGTCGGTCATGGCGATGACGATGAAGACATGGGCGTAGGAGCCGTTGGTGATGAAGATTTTGCTGCCGTTGAGCACCCACTCGTCACCGTCGAGCACAGCGGTGGTCTGCTGTCCGGCGGCGTCGGTGCCGGCGTTGGGCTCGGTCAGGCCGAAGGCTCCAATCCACTCGCCGCTGGCCAGCTTGGGCAGGTACTTCTGCTTCTGTTCCTCGGTGCCGTTCTCCATGATGGGGGCCACACAGAGGCTGGTGTGTGCCGACAGGATGACGCCTGTGGTGGCGCAGACACGGCTCAGCTCCTCGACGGCCATGCCGTACATAAGGTTGGTGCCGCCGGCTCCGCCGTACTGTTTCGGCACGGGGATGCCCATCAGGCCGATTTTCGACATCTTCTTCACGGTCTCCACGGGGAATTCCTCCTCCTCGTCGACCCATGCGGCGAGGGGTTTCACCTCTTTCTCCGCAAATTCTCTGATCATTTGCAGGAACAGTTCTTCCTGCTTGCTGAAACTAAAATCCATGTATCTTTAAAATTGTTGTTATTTTACTGCAATAGTCTCGATTTCAACAAGTACGCCCATCGGCAGACCCTTCACCGCAAAAGCGGCGCGGGCGGGGCAGTTGTGGCTGTAGTACTTGGCGTAGACCTCGTTCATGGGTTTGAAATACTCCATGTCGGCCAGCAGGCAGGTGCTCTTCACCACGTCGTCGAAGGTGAAGCCGGCCTCGTCCAGGATGGCCTTGATGTTCTGGAAGACCTGCTCGGTCTGCGCCGTGATGCCTTCGGGCACCTCCTTGGTGGCGGGGTTGATGGGAATCTGACCCGAAATGTAGAGTGTGTTGCCCGCTTGGACAGCCTGGCTGTAGGGTCCGATGGCTGCGGGGGCGTTGGGGGTGTTGATGATTTTTTTCATATTGTTATTAAGTGTTAAATCCGTTGTTTTGAGGCTGCAAAATTACACATTTTTTTTCAATTACAGGCCATTGTTGAAAAAAAACTTTCTTAAAGTCTGAATATTAGGATAATTTTTCTTACCTTTGCAGCAAAATTAACGCAAATTATGGGTACAAAAATGACGATAATCGGGCTGATGTCGGGTACTTCTCTCGACGGAATTGACATCGCTTTGTGCGAAATGGAGGGTGCATCATACCGCATAATTGACGCCGTAACAGTTCCCTACAGCGACTTGTGGCATCGTCGGCTCGCCTCGTTGGAGGAGGCTTCCGCTTGGGAATTTGTTGAGGCACATATCGAGTTGGGGCATTTGTTTGGACAGGAAATCAACAGGTTCTTGCGTGGGAACAATCACCATGTGGATGCCGTTGCCTCGCACGGCCACACCATTTTCCACCAGCCCGACGTTGGGGTTACTGCCCAGATTGGCGACGGCGATGCCATCGCCGCCGAGACGGGGTTGCCGGTTGTCAGCAATTTCCGCACCCTCGACGTGGCACTTGGAGGCCAGGGGGCGCCGCTTGTCCCCATAGGCGACGAGCTGCTTTTCGGCAATTACGACGCTTGCCTTAACCTGGGGGGGATTGCCAACATATCGTACCGTGCCGGAGGGAAGCGTGTTGCCTACGACATCTGTCCTTGCAATATGGCTCTTAACAGGCTGGCCTCCCGTCTCGGCCTGCCCTATGACCCGGAGGGTTCCCATGCCCGCCGTGGACGTTGTCATGGGCCGTTGCTGGAAGCACTGGGGGGCATCGGGTACTATGCGGCGCCACCCCCCAAGTCGCTCGGGAAGGAATGGCTCGTGTCCGAATACTGGCCCTTGGTGGAGGCGGCACCGGTGCCAGTTGAAGACCTGCTCTGCACGGTGGTGTCCCACACGGCAGACCAGATAGCCCGGGTGTTGAATCGTCAGCGGGTGGCGACACTGCTTGTCTCGGGCGGAGGGGCGTTCAACAGGTTCCTGCTGGAGAAGATCGGGGAATATGCGCCAGGGGTGGAGATAACGGTGCCGGATGCGTTGATAGTCAACTACAAGGAGGCTTTGGTTTTTGCCATGCTGGGTTACCTGCGCCTCACGGGGCGGGTGAACACCTTGGCGTCGGTTACCGGCGCCAGGTGCGACAGTGTCGGCGGTACCGTCAGCGGGATGTTCCGGTAGCGCCCCGCGACCGTTGCCAAAGGGGTGCCGGAGGGACTGAAAATTTTTCGTGAGAAAATGAAAAAACGGCCTAAAATGGGTCGTTTTCAGTTGGGTGATAGCCAGTGTTTTATAGTGGTCTTCTTCTTCCTCTCTTCTTCCTCTCCTAATGGGTGGCCGGAGAATGGAGAAAGCAGCCCTGTGCGGATGGCCTGGGGCTGCTTCTTGAGGGGTGCGAGCGGGGGTCTATCGGACGATGATTTTCACCGCGCCGTGGCGGCGGTCGTCGATGAGGTTCACGCCGGGTGCGAGGTCGCGGGCGCTGACCTTCACCTCCTGCTGGCCGGGTGCGACGGGGATGCGCTTGAGGGTGCGGCCGAGGGCATCGACGACCTGCAGTTCGGAGGCTGAGGCGCCGTCCTCGAACTGGACGGTGATGTCGCTGCTGCGGTCGGTAACGGTGGGGAAGACGTTGAAGGGCAGTGCCTCCACGGGGGAGATGCTTTGCGTTTGGCGGTCGATGCGGTACCATTCATAATCGGATAAACCGTAGATATCATCTTCATATCTCGTAACAATATAGGCAGATCCCTCAATTTTGTATACAAGTATATACGGATACCAAACCTGTCTAGAAGAATAGTTCCCAAACGAGTTCACCACACGGCCATCGTCGTTGACCACGTCGTAACGTATGATATAACCTTCACTATTGCGGATGGGTTTAATGTATTCGAAACGATTGTCGTTGTTGAAGAGGGTTTGAGTCAAAAATACCATACTGTTGTCATGGGGTTCATATAAGAAATCTTCATCAAAGCTCAGTCCCCAAACACCAGCAACTTCACCTGGTGCGACAATGGTTTTTATTCGAGAAAGATTGTGATTGAACACGGTGAGAGAATCCGTTACAGTTCTATCGATAGAATCATCATAGTGAGCAATCACACTAACAAAATAAGCCTCGTTGGCGAAAGCTTTAGGCACATAAAGGGGGTCGCCCGATAGTGGGTTATTTTCCACGGGCGTGATGGGGTTTTGTGCCGTGGCGGCGAGGGTGGCCGCGAAGGCGGCGGCGAGAATCAGTGTCTTTCTCATGTCGGTGGTGCACGGTTATAGGCCATTGTGCTCGTCGGCGTTAGGTTCCGCTCCCGGCATCGGGGAGAGTTGAATGGATGCAACGAAGAAAGTGGAGCCATCCATTTGATACCCTATTTCAATGTGAGGGCTGGACTCCCTATGCTATAAATAAAGGTTTAATGAGTCGCTCCACAGGCATGTATCGTATCATATACGCATACACAACAACAGGAGCATTCAAATCCCTTTATCCCGAATAGCATATAGTGAAGTGTCCAGTTTCACATTGTCGGAATAAGGCAAAAAATGCAACTTTCTCGGCAAACCGATCTCTTTTGGTTTGCGGGTGCAAAATTACGAACTTTTTCCGACATGGCCAAAAATAATTTTCCCCGGCGGCTGGGTTGCCGTCGGGGAAAGGTGTGTGTGGCGTGTGCGGTGGAGGGTTAGCCGAGGGCCTCGATCTGTGCCTTGAGGGCGGCGATTTTGGATTCGGCGTCGCGCTGTTTGTTGCGCTCTTTCTCGATGACGGGTGCGGGTGCGCCGCCCACGAACTTCTCGTTGGAGAGTTTGGCCATGACGCTGCGGAGGAAGCCCTCGTAGTATTTGAGGTCTTCCTGCAATTTCTTGAGTTCCTCCTCCTTGTTGACGTTCTGCGACATGGGGACGTAGCATTCGGCCGTGCCGACCATGAACTGCAGCGCGCCGGCGGGCTGCTCGGTGATGGCGGTGATGTCGCTCACATTGCCCAGCTTTCGGATGACACCCTCGAAGCGGCTCACTTGGAAGCGGTCGTCCTTGGCGATGTAGCTGACGGAGAGCGTCTCCTTGGGCGAGAGGCCGCGGGTGTTGCGTATGTTGCGCACGCCTGCGATGACCTCGCGGGCGGTGTCGAACTCGTCCAGCAGGCGTTGGTCGTAGTATACGCTGGTGAGCATGTGCTGGTTCATGATGGAGAAGTTGGAGGTAAGAGCTAAGAGCTGAGAACTAAGGTGTTCATCTGAATCCTCATTCTTGGTTCTTAATTCTAGCTTCTTGGTTTCAAGTTGATGCCAGATTTCCTCGGTTACGAAGGGCATGAAGGGGTGCAGCATGAGCATGAGGCGGCTGAAGATGGAGAGGGTGGCGTCGTAGGTTTCGCGGTCGATGGGGGTACCGTGGGCGGGCTTGACCATTTCGAGGTACCAGGAGCAGAAGTCGTCCCAGGCCAGCTTGTAGGAGGCCATGAGGGCCTCCGAGAGGCGGTACTGGTCGAAGTCTTTCTCAATTTCCTCAAGCACCTGCGCCATGCGTTGCTCCATCCACTGGACGGCGACGGAATTGGTGTCGGTGCCAGTCGCACTAGTTGAACTAGTGGTACTGGTTTCACTAGTTACTTGCCAGCCGGAGACGAGGCGGAGGGCGTTCCACAGTTTGTTGGAGAAGTTGCGGCCCTGCTCGCAGATGGCCTCGTCGAAGGGGAGGTCGTTGCCTGCGGGGGCGGTGAGGAGCATGCCCATGCGGACGCCGTCGGCACCGTATTTCTCGATGAGTTCGATGGGGTCGGGGCTGTTGCCGAGCTGCTTGGACATCTTGCGGCCCAGCTTGTCGCGGACGATGCCGGTGAAGTAGACGTTGCGGAAGGGTACGTTGTGCATGTACTCCTCGCCGGCCATGATCATGCGTGCCACCCAGAAGAAGATGATGTCGGGGGCGGTGATGAGGTCGGCGGTGGGGTAGTAGTAGCTGATTTCGGGGTTGCCGGGGTTGCGGATGCCGTCGAAGAGGGAGATGGGCCAGAGCCAGGAGCTGAACCACGTGTCCAGCACATCCTCGTCCTGGCGCAGGGTTCCGGTGTGGTTGTATTTCTCCTTGGCGATTTTGAGTGCCTCTTCCTCGTTGAGAGCCACGATGGTCTCCACGCGGCCGTCCAGGTCGAGGTACCAGGCGGGTATGCGCTGGCCCCACCACAGCTGGCGGCTGATGCACCAGTCCTTGATGTTCTCCAGCCAGTGGCGGTAGGTGTTCTTGAACTTGGCGGGGTGGAAGAACCACTGGGCGGAGAGCTTGGGCTCTATCACCGCGTCGGTGCGCTCGCTGTGGCCCACCTTGTTGGTGTAGTCCTCGATTTTCTCAATAAGGCCGGCCTCTTCGAGGTCTTTCACTATCTGTTTGCGGCAGGCGAAGCGATCCATACCGGCATATTTTCCTCCATGCTCATTGAGGGTGCCGTTGTCGTTAAAGATGTCGATGGACTCGAGGCCGTATTTCATGCCCAGGTTGTAGTCGTTGATGTCGTGGGCGGGGGTGATTTTGAGGGCACCGGTGCCGAACTCGCGGTCGACGTACTCGTCCATGATGACGGGCACCGCGCGGCCCACGCCGGGGACGATGACACGCTTGCCTTTGAGCCACTGGTAGCGCTCGTCCTCGGGGTGTACGCAGACGGCAGTGTCGCCGAGGATGGTTTCGGGGCGGGTGGTGGCGACCACGATGTAGCGGTCTTCACCCTCCACGTAGTAGCGCAGGTAGAACAGTTTGCTGCGGCTTTCCTTGTAGATGACCTCCTCGTCGCTGACGGCGGTCAGTGCCTGGGGGTCCCAGTTGACCATGCGCACGCCGCGGTAGATGAGGCCCTTGTTGTAGAGGTCGACGAATACGCGGATGACGCTCTCGTAGCGCACCTCATCCATGGTGAATGCGGTGCGGTCCCAGTCGCAAGAGGCTCCGAGGCGACGCAACTGTTTGAGGATGATGCCGCCGTACTCCTCCTTCCACTCCCAGGCATATTTCAGGAAGTCTTCGCGTGAGAGCGACCGCTTGTCGATACCCCTCTCGGCCAGCATCTTGACCACCTTGGCTTCGGTGGCGATAGAGGCGTGGTCGGTGCCGGGTACCCAGCAGGCGTTCTTGCCCTGCATGCGGGCGCGGCGCACCAGCACGTCCTGGATGGTGTTGTTGAGCATGTGTCCCATGTGGAGTACGCCGGTTACATTGGGAGGGGGGATGACCACGGTGTAGGGCACACGGTGGTCGGGTTCGGAGTGGAAGAGTTTTTTGTCAATCCAGAATTGGTACCATTTTTCCTCGACGGCGCGAGGGTCGTATTTCGAAGCGATTTCCATCTTAATATAATATGTTTATTGGTGTGCAAAAGTACAATTTTTTTTGTAAACGGCGGAAAAAAATGTGAGTGAGTTTTACAGGGGCTGCACCCTCGAATGGTCGATGCCGAAAGGGTCGGGCGGCTCGACAGGGTGGGGGGCTGCGATGGTGGGGGACGCGGTGGTGTCGCGACGGTACTCATGGTGGTAGTCCGGGCGACGGCAGTCGGTGATGCCCTGTTGGATAAGCTTCACGTCCTCGGGGGTCAATGAGTGGTCGGGCAGTGTGAAGCGATGGCGGGAGAAGGGGAATGCCTCGGCCAGCTCGCCGCTGTAGTAGAAGTCGAAGCCGATGGCTCCGAAGGTGTACTCGCGCCCGTCAATTTTGATGCGGCTTCCGCCGGCCACGGGGTTGGCCTTGGGTACCGATTGCTTGAATCCCACGTTGAAGAGGGTGAAGAGGATGTCGGGTCGGTCGCTGATGTCGTAGCCCGCGCGGCGCCACTGCAGCATGGTTTGGTGCAGGATGCAGCCGGTGTAGAGGTAGGAGTAGAGGTGGTTGCCGTAGTCCACCAGGCGACGGTAGCGTTCGGCGGTCTGGTCGGTGCTGTCGGGGTAGTCGAGCAGGTGCTCGAACTGGCGCCCCATGTAGTATTCCGACGAGGGGTCTTTCAAGTGCTGCTCAACGGTCAGTGCGGTACGCTCCTTGATGCCGTTCACGCCATAGGAGAACTGGCTCTGAACGTTCAGAGCCAGCACGGGACCCAGGTGTTGCTTGAGTTTTTCACGCTCGGAGTGGAACAGTCGCACCTGCTCGCCAATGAGGCAGCCCACAATGAGGCGCGCCTCCACGCCGGTGAGTTCGGCGGCGCGGTTGATGAGCAGACTGTCGTGCAGGATGGCTTGTTTCAGGAGTTGCCATTCGGGATTGTCCATCCAGGGGATGACGTTACGGCGTTGGCACTGCGGGACTTCGGCCAGGAGCGCCTCGATGCGGTCGGCCAAGCTGTCGAGGGCAGGGTTCTGTTCCATGTAGATGCGGGCGGCGGCCACCATGCGGTCTACCACCAGCGGATCGTCGCTGTGCTGGGCGGCCTTGAGGATGAGGCGGGCGTTCTCGGGATAGTGGCGCGCCAGGGCGGCCAGGCGGCCGTATTGCAGTGCCCATAGTTCATCGATGTGCTCCTGGGTGGGTTTGGCATGCTGGAGGTTGTCCAACTCGGCCACCGAGAGCAGCGAGCGGTGGTTGCGGTCGGCGGCACCGCGGTCGTGGGTCAGTCCCAAACTGTAGGCGCCCCAGGCCCCGATGATGGCCATGCCTGCAACGGCGAAAAGCGCCGAAACAATGTTCAGCGCTTTCCGCCAGAGGGGGCGTTGCTTGAAGTCAAGCCAAAGTTGCTTCACGCCACTTTATACCAGGTTTCTCAACCACTCCACCTGCTCGAAGAGCGTTACGTCCATCAGGACGAACACCAGAGCGCCGACGATGTAGCCGGCCAGGGCCAGGAGGGTGATTTTCTTGACGTACCAGATGAAGTCTATCTTCTCCATGCCCATCACGGCCACGCCGGCGGCAGAGCCGATGATGAGGAGGCTTCCGCCAGTACCGGCGCAGTAGGCCAGGAATTCCCAGAAGGGATGGTTGACCTCGAAAATGACGTCGGTGCCTGCGATGGGATACATGCCCATGGCAGCGGCCACCAGCGGCACATTGTCAACCACCGAGGAGAGAACGCCGATGATGAGGTCGATGAAGAAAAATCCCGGGGCTGTGGTGCCGAATGCCTCGTTGAGGCCGCCGGCGAGGCTTCCCAGGATGCCCGCCACTTTGAGGCAGGAGACGGCCATCAGGATGCCGAGGAAGAAGAGGATGGTGGGGGTGTCCACATGCTCCAGCGTACTGACGGCGGTGGGCAGCTTATGGCCTTCCTTCTCATACTTGCGGCTGATGATCTCGGTGGTAACCCACAGCACGGCCAGACCCATCAGCATGCCAAGGTAGGGGGGCAAGTGGGTGATGGTCTTGAAGATGGGGACGAAGATGAGGGCGCAGACACCCATGATGAGTACCAGTTTGCGCAGGTGGGCGGGCACTTCAATGCCAGCGTTGTCCTCTTTCGGGCGCACTATCTCGCCTTTGAGCGAGAAGCCTAGGATGATGACTGGCACCACCATGCAAACCAGCGAGGCGACAAGGGTCTTGACGATGATGTTGACGGTGGTAACTTGTCCGCCGATCCATAGCATGATGGTCGTTACGTCGCCGATGGGGCTCCAGGCGCCGCCTGCGTTGGCGGCGAGGATGACCATGCCGGCATAGAGCCAGCGCTCCTTTTGGTCGGCGATAAGCTTGCGCAGCAGAGCCACCATGACGATGGCGGTGGTCATGTTGTCGAGCAGGGCGGAGAGGAAGAAGGTGAGGATGGAGAGCGTCCAGAGGAGCTTCTTCTTGTCCGTAGTCGTGATTTTGTCGGTGATGACGCGGAAGCCTTGATAGTCTTCAATCAGCGTGACGATGGTCATGGCGCCGAGGAGGAAGAAGACGATCTCGGCCGTCTCGCCGAGATTCTCGATGAGGTTCTCGCTGATGACTTCCGTAGGTAGGGCATGGGAGAGGGCGAAGACAGCCCACAGCAGGCCGCCCAGCAGCAGCGCCGTGGCCGTTTTGTTGATTTTCAGCGGGTGCTCAAGTGCGATGCACGCGTACCCGATGATGAATATGGTTACTAAAGTAACTACCATGATTTTAGGGTTTTATGGATTATTTTAACGTTTTTTCTGTTCTTTCTGCATTTGCTCTGCCATCTTCTGCATCTCTTCGAGGCGCTGCTGGAACTTGCTCTTCTTCTGGGGCTTGCCCTTGCCGGAGGCCTGCTTGGCGTCGTAGGCGGCCATGCGGGCGCGCACCTTCTTCTCGCTGGTGAACCGGCGGATGAGAATCATCGACACCATTGTGAAGCTGATGGAGACGAACTGGTAGAGGCAGAGTGCGGCCGACTGGCTGTTGAAGATGAAGAGCAGCATGAAGGGCATGAAGTACATCATGAATTTCATGCCGGGCATGGAGGCCTGCATTTGCTGGTTCTTCATGGTGTACCAAGTGTAGAAGAACTGCACGATGAACATCAGCAGGCAGAAGAGGGAGACGTGGTCGCCGTAGAGCGGTATGTTGAATCCGAAGTCGAGGATGCTGTCGTAGGTCGACAGGTCGTCGCACCAGAGGAAGGGCTTCTGGCGGAGCTCGATGGCGATGGGGTAGAACATGAACATGGCCGTCCACACAGGCATCTGCAGCAGCACAGGCAGGCACCCTGCCATGGGACTGTAGCCGGCTTTCTTTTGCAGGGCCATCATGGCCTGCTGCTTCTGCATGGCCTGTTCCTGATTGGGGAATTTTTTGTTGAGGGCATCCATTTCGGGCTTGAGGATGCGCATGATGGCGGAGCCCTGGTAGCTCTTGAAGGTGAGGGGGAAGAGGACGGTGCGCAGCAGGAGGGTGAAGACGATGACGATGATGCCGTAGTTGAGAATGAAGTTCTCGAAGAAGTTGAATGTCGGAATGATGAGCCAGCGGCTGACGCTCTTGGAGATGATGGTCCAGCCGAGGGGGAGCATCTTCTCGAAACCGCGATCCATGGTCTTGAGGTCGCGGAACTTGGTGGGGCCGAAGTAGAAGCCCATGTGGGTCTCGTTGTCGTGGCCGGAGTAGGGGAGGCCGATGGTGGCGCGCATGTCGGTGAGGTAGTTGCGTGCGGTGTCGCGCTTGTCGGTGCTGATTTCGAGTTCGGCGTTCTCAAAGGGCTGGCCACCCTCGGCGGTGAGGATGGCGCAGAAGTACTGTTGCTTGAAGGCAATCCAGTCGAGGTTGGTGCGCACCTGCTCCTGGTCGTCGCGGCCGGTGGAGAGGTGGTCCACCTTGTCTTTCGGGGGCTTGTAGTAGATGCTGCTGTAGAAGCGCTCGCGGTCGCTGTTGCGGTTGCCTTTTCCGCGGTCGCTGTCGGAGACTTTCTCCTGGCGGTTCATGCGGTTGCGCCACTCGAGGTCGATGTAGGGTGTGTTGCGCACCACGGCGTCGAGGCCGACGAAGCGGATGTCGAATCCCACCTCGTAGCTGTCGCCGTGGAGGGTGTAGGCGAATTCGAGGTAGCCGCCTTCGAGCTCGGCGCGCAGGCTGAGCAGCAGCGAGTCCTCATTTTCCACTTTCCACTCGCCGCCTTCCACTCGCTGTCCGTCTATGTAGGGAGTGAAGACGAGGTCTTTGGTGTTGACCACGCGGTTGTCCTCGGTGGAGAAGATGAGGTTGAGGTGGTCGTCGGCGGGCGAGACCAGCTCGAGGGGATGCTTGTCGAAGGTAACATAGTCGGCCAGCACCACGCGGTTGACCATGGCGCCGAGAGTGTTGATTTCTAGGCTCATGCGCTCGTTGGAGAAGGCGAGGGTGGCTTGGGAGCCCTGGGTGGCGGCGTTGAAGGCACCCATGTCGGCCACGGCGCGCAGGCTGCCAGTGCTGTCGCCGACGGTGGCGAGGCTGTCGAGGCGCATCTTCTCGGCGGCGAGACTGTCGGCCACGCGCTGCGCCTCGAGGTTGGCTTGCATCGTGCTGTCATATACGCGCTGGCGCTCGGCCAATTCCTCTTTCGACGGGGCCACCCAGAACATGTAGCCCACGAAGATGCCCATAATCAGTACCAGTCCGATAATCGTTTTCTTGTCCATTCAGTAGTTGTTGTATTCTTTGTTTATTGTTTGTTATGCAATACATTACAACCCTTGCCTTACAAGGATTTGAATTTGCAAAGGTACGCACATTTTTTTGATGGTACAACATTTATTTTTTATTTTTGTTACATACAATAAACAAGGGGAGGGTGCGTTACAGAAAAATTATGAAGAAAACTCTGCTCATGATGGCGTTGCTTCTGCCCTTGACGGTGCAAGCCTACGATTTTTCGGCGCAGGTGCCGAGCGGCCAGACGCTTTATTTCAACCAGATAGCAGGCGGTGTTGAGGTGGTCTACCCGGGCACTGCATCGGCCACTTGGAGTGGTTATGCAATCCCCTCCGGCGCGCTGACCATCCCCGCCACCGTGAGCCACGGCGGCACCACCTACTCTGTGCTCAAGGTGGGTACCAAAGCCTTTTTCAGCACCCACATCACCTCGTTGACCATCGAGGAGGGTGTTGTCGAGTTGTCCATCAATAGTTTCGGCTCGTGTGCCAGCTTGGCCACGGTTACCCTGCCGGCCTCGCTCACCACGGTGGGCAGCAGTGCCTTGGCCTACGCCACTTCGCTTTCCGACGTGTGGATGCAGGGTTCCACGCCCCCGGCCTCCACCAATCCGTATGCCTTCAACCAGGCTTCGCTTGCCACATGCACCCTACATGTGCCGTGCGGATCGTTGACCCACTATGCCGCTGCCCCATGGAGCGATTTCGGCACCGTTACCGACGGTCTTTGCTCTGCCACCCTCACCCTCTCGGTCAATGACCCCCTGCGCGGAACCGCCACGGGCGGCGGTACCTACGCCACCGGCACCTATGTTACTCTCACCGCCACGCCCACAGACCCCTACCGATTCGTCTGCTGGAGCGACGGAGACACCTTCACGACACGCATCCTCCATCTGCAGCACGACCTGCATTTGGCGGCCATCTTCCAACTGCCCTTGTACGACACCCTCGTCCTGCATGACACCACCTTCATCCACGACACGATGGCGGTTTTCCACACCGACACCCTCTACCGAACCGACACGCTCTACCTCTCCGGCACCGACACGCTGTACCGCACCGACACCCTCTATCGCACTGACACCATCTACCTCTCCGCTAGGGACACGCTCTACCTGCACGACACCCTCCTGGTGCAGCCCACCTTCTACCGCCTGCAGGTACTTTCCAACAATGCCGCGGCCGGCATCGGCATTGGCAACGCCTTGTTGCCTGCCGGCACCGATGCCGAGGTGGGTGCGCTGCCGCTGGAGGGGTATCGTTTTGTGGGATGGGACGACGGAGGCACCGACAATCCGCGCCGCTTCACCCTCACCGCCGCCACCACCCTCACCGCCATCTTTGAGCTGCAGTCCGTTCCGCCCGATGCCGCTCCTTTGTGGAACCTCTCCGTGCAGGGGCGCACGATGACGGTCGGATGCCAGGCGGGCAGTCGCATCAGGGTCTACGACCTCGAAGGCCGACAGGTGGTCTCGCTGGCCGCACGGACGGCACAAACCGCTATCCAAATGCCCTCGGCTGGCGTGTACATCGTTCAGGTCGACGAGCTGCCGGGGCGCAAAGCAGTAATCCATTAAACCAACATAACACCCCACGACAATGAAACTGCAATTCATGGGCGCCACCCGCGAGGTTACGGGCAGCAAGCACCTCATCACCACCAAAAGCGGGCTGAAGATACTGCTCGACTGTGGTATGTACCAAGGTAAGGGCCTTGAGACCGATGCCATGAACCGCGACCTCGGCTTCGAACCTTCGGAGATTGACTACCTCATCCTCTCCCACGCCCACATCGACCACAGCGGACTCATCCCCTACATCTACAAGCTCGGCTTCCGCGGCACCGTGCTCTGCACCCCCGCCACGCGCGACCTCTGCGCCATCATGCTGGCCGATGCAGGCCGCATACAGGAGCAGGACACCCAGACCTTCAACAAGAAACGCAAGGCGCAGGGGCTGGATCCTGTGGAACCCATCTACGACGAGCAGGACGCGCAGGCCTGTATGGGCTGCTTCATCAGTGTGCCCTACCACAAGAAGTTCAACATCGAGGGTGAGGTAACGGTGGAGTTCTTCGATGCCGGCCACATCCTCGGATCGGCCTTCGTCTACCTCGAAATCAAGGATGGCCGCCGCAAGATACGCCTCGGATTCAGCGGCGACATCGGGCGCTACGACAAGCAGATTCTCAAGGATCCCGAGCCGTTCCCACAGGTGGACTACCTCATCATGGAATCCACCTATGGAGACCGCCTACACGAGAGCCTGCAGGATGCCGAGACCGAACTGCTCATGGCCGTGCTTGACACCTGCACCAAGAAGAAGGGGAAACTCATCATCCCCAGTTTCGCCATCGGCCGCGCACAGGAAATCATCTACGCCCTCGACCGCCTCGAACATGCCGACCTCCTGCCCGACATTGACGTCTTCGTCGACAGCCCCCTCTCGGTCTCGGCCACCAACATCATGCGCCTCCACAGCGAGAGCTTCAACGACAGCATCGCCGAGTACTGCAAGACCGACCCCGACCCCTTCGGCTTCGACCGCCTGCACTACATCCAGAGCGTCGAGGAGAGCAAGCAGCTCAACATACGCCACAAGCCGTGCGTCATCATCTCGGCCAGCGGCATGATGGAGGCCGGGCGTGTGAAGCACCACCTGGCCAACCACATCGACAACCCCGCCACCACCATCCTCTGCGTGGGCTACTGCGAGCCCTCCACCCTCGGCGCCAAAATTATGCGTGGCGACGAGGAGGTCTCCATCTTCGGCCAGCGCCACAAGGTGCGCGCCGAACTGCGCCGCATCGAGTCCTTCTCTGGCCACGCCGACTACGGGGAGATGATGCGCTACATCGACTGCCAGGACAAGAAAAAGGTCAAGCGCCTCTTCCTTGTCCACGGTGAGGAGGAGACCCAGCAGCATTTCGCCGACACCCTAGCCAAGGCCGGCTGGAAGCACATTTCCATCCCCCAATTCCGTGAAGAAGTAGAACTCTGACACCCATGAAGAAACACCTCCATATCCTGCTGGCCGCCGGCTTCCTGTTCTCCGCCTGCCAGCCCCGCGCACAGGAGCCGCCGCAGCCCCGACAGCTGCCCACGCCCGTCCCCACCGGCATCGAGATGCCCGAGTATTCCGCCGACGAGGACATCGTCGTCCACACTGGCTACACCGCCTCCTACAACCACCAGACCCTCGTGCCCGACTGGGTGGCGTGGGAACTCACCGCCGACGAGGCCAACGGCACCATCGACCAGGAACGCCTCTTCAGCCGCGACCCCGAGGTGCGATTCCCCAAGGCCAGCCGCGAGGACTACTCCAACTCCGGTTGGGACAAGGGACACATGGCGCCTCGCGCCGACATGAAATGGAGTCGCCGCGCACTCACCGAGAGCGACTATTTCACCAATATCTGTCCGCAGAACAAGAAGATGAACGCCGGCGCCTGGAACAAAATCGAGAGCCTCACTCGCGCCATCGCCCGCCGCTATGGCAGCGTATACGTCGTAACCGGCCCTGTCTTCAAGGAGTACGCCCACGGCACCATCGGCGACGCCAACGTCATGGTTCCCGACCGCTTCTACAAGGCCCTCGCCATCCGTTTGGACGGCCAGTACCACACCGTCGCCTTCCTTGTCGAGAACACCCCGCAGGATCGCACCCCGCACCACTACGCCCTTACCGTCGACGAGGTCGAGGCACTTGTCTCGCGCAACCTCTTCCCCCAAATCCCCGAAACCTCCGAGAACCACTTCGACTGGAGCCTCTGGAGCCGGTGAACGCTCCGCCAGGGCTAAAGACCATCAACAATGAACCAACAATTCAACAACATGAAAAGCAGACACATATTCCTTATGGCGGCTCTACTGGCACTCGCCGCCGCCTGCAACCGCCCCACCGCTGCCCCCGGCACCCCCGACGACACGGCTGCCGCCCCCGCTTTCAGCATGAAGGACGGCCTCGATGCACCCGCATCTACACTCGAACCTCGTGATTACACCCCGGCCCCTCGCCCCGCCAAGTCCGAGGCCCGACCTGCCACCCCCAAGCCCAAGGCCAAACCCGCAGCCCCCAAGGAACCCGCCGAGACCATCTATGTCGAGACCGAAGGCGCCCAGGGTCGCGTGTGGGGACATATCACCATGCGCGGCGACCGCGGCACCGGCACCATCCACGACTGGGACGAGAACACCCTCACCGTAACCGTAACGCGCCACGGCAACGAACTCTTCGCCGTCGACCAGAACTCGCGCCGCTATGTATTTAAATTGAAGCAAAATAAAACACAACAATAATGAAAACGACAGCAGAACTTCAGCAACTCGCGACCCAGGTGCGCCGCGACATCCTCCGCATGACCACCGCCGCACAGAGCGGCCACCCGGGCGGATCGCTCGGCACCGCCGACTGGTTCACCGCCATGCACTTCAACCTCATGGACATCGCCCCCGAGCGCTTCACCATGAGCGGCGAGGGCGAGGACATGCTCTTCGTCAGCCAGGGCCACATCACCCCCGTCATCTACTCCGTCATGGCGCGCCGCGGCTACTTCCCCGTCAGTGAGCTGGCCACCTTCCGCCAGTTCGGCACCCGCCTGCAGGGACACCCCTCCACCGAGCACGGCCTGCCGGGCATCCGCATGGCCAGCGGCTCCCTCGGCCAGGGCCTCAGTGTCGCCATCGGCGCCGCCCTCGGCAAGAAGATGACCGGCGACAAGCACCTCGTCTACACCATGCACGGCGACGGCGAGCTGCAGGAAGGCCAGATATGGGAGGCCGCCATGTTCGCCGGCGCCAAGCAGGTGGACAACCTCATCGCCACCGTCGACTACAACCGCCAACAGATCGACGGCACCGTCGACGAGGTGATGACCCTCGGCAACCTCCAGGCCAAGTTCGAGAGCTTCATGTGGAAGGTGGTGGTCATCGACAACGGCAACGACATGCAGCAGGTGCTCGACGGCATGGCCAAGGCCAAACTGATGAGCGGCCAGGGCAGCCCCGTCTGCGTCATCCTGCACACCAAGATGGGCTACGGCGTCGACTTCATGCAGGACACCAACAAGTACCACGGCGCCGTCGTACCCGCCGCCGACCTGCCCAAGGCTCTCGCCCAGCTTCCAGAGACGCTGGGGGACTATTGAGCAAAGCAAGAGGGCGCCCCGGACCGACGGGGTGCCCTCTTTTTTGGTCGACCCGTGGGTCGCTGTGAACCCATATTGTCCCATAGCGGTTTTTTGTTTATGTATTCATTAGGAGAGTACCTAGAGAGTACCTAGGGAACCCCGGCCAACCCCTGCTGCCCTCGCGCGAAACATTTATTTGTTGCGGAATGGAAATTATTCGTACTTTTGCAGCATCGTTTAAAAAGTGTATGCTATGGTTACATTCTTGCTATCCATTGTGTTACTGGTACTTGGCTACTGGCTTTACTCCAAGCTCATAGCCCGCATCCTTGGCGTCGATCCCGGGCGCACCACCCCCGCCGTGGCCCATCCCGACGGGGTGGACTATGTGCCGATGAAGCCGTGGCGGGTGTTCCTCATCCAGTTCCTCAACATCGCCGGCGTGGGTCCCATTTGCGGCGCCATCATGGGCGCGCAGTTCGGCACCGCCTCGTTCCTGTGGATTGTCTTCGGATGCATCTTTGCCGGCGCGGTACACGACTTCATCGCGGGCTTCATCTCGCTGCGGCAGGACGGTGCCTCGCTGCCCGAGATACACGGACGCTACCTGGGACGTGGCATGAAGCAGTTCATGCGCGGATTCACCGTGCTTCTTATGATTTTAGTCGGCGCCGTGTTCGTGAATACGCCTGCCGTGCTGCTCAACCAGAACTTCACCCCCGACTGGAACATCTTCCTTTGGGTCGGCCTCATCTTCGCCTACTACCTCGTCGCCACGCTGGTACCCATCGACAAGCTCATCGGTCGCATCTACCCCGTCTTCGGTCTGCTGCTGCTGGCCATGGCGGTGGCCATCGTGGTGGCCTTCCTCGCCTACGACGTACCCCTGCCCGAAGTGTGGGAACGCCTTGACAACCAGCACCCCAAGGCCGCCACCAACCCCATTTTCCCCATGATGTTCATCTCCATCGCCTGCGGCGCCATCAGCGGTTTCCACGCCACTCAGTCGCCCCTCATGGCGCGCTGCATGGTCAACGAGCGGCAGGCACGCCCCATCTTCTACGGCGCGATGATTACCGAGGGAATAGTGGCTCTCATCTGGGCTGCCGCGGCCGCCTACTTCTTCCACGACCGTCCCGAGCTCTGCGTCGGCAAGAGCGGCAACGACATGGTGGGCGTCATCGCCGGCGAGTGGTTCCCCAAGGCGGTGGCCGTGGTGTGTGTGCTGGGCGTCATCTCGGCCGCAGTTACCAGCGGCGACACCGCTCTGCGTTCGGCCCGCCTCATCGTGGCCGACTTCATGCACGTGGATCAGAAGCCCATTGGCAAGCGGCTGCTGGTGGCCCTGCCGGTGTTCCTGCTGGCCGCTGCGCTGCTGGTCTTCTCGCTGGTCGACAAGGACGGCTTCCAGGTCATCTGGCGCTACTTCGCCTGGGGCAATCAGGTGCTGGCTATGGTAACCCTCTGGGCCACCACCGTCTTCCTGTCCAGGCACAAGCCCGGCACGCTGTGGTACCTGATTACCCTGCTGCCCGCCCTCTTCATGACCATGGTTACAGTCAGCTTCCTCCTCGTCGCCGAGAAGGAGGGGCTAGGAGGTCTGCTGCCACGCCCCGTCGGCTACGCCCTGGCCGCCCTCGTTACGGTGGCCATCTCACTGGTTTTCTTCTGGAAAAAGAGGCGCAATGCACAATAATTTGACAAAAAGTGCGTTCCATTCCGAAAAAGTTCGTACTTTTGCACTTTGAAAACAACAATGAAAATGAAAAGAAACATAGCCCTCATGCTGGTCCTGCTCATGGCAGGCACCGCTTTCGCCGCAGGTCCCAAGCACCGCAAAAACTCCCGTACCGAGATGGGTATCAACGGTCCGGCACTCTATGTGATTGAGTACACCTACAACCTCCGTGGTGGCCGCGACGGCGGACGGCAGCTCATCTGCATCGACAGCATCACCTTCGACAAGCGCGGCAACCTGGCCGACAAGTTCCGGACCAAGGCCGACGACTACACGTGGTACTCCTACTTCTTCGATGTCAATGGCTACTCGCTGGGTTGGAATGAGTACAACCGCGAGAAGATGCTCACCGGACGCACCGCCTACCTCAACGACAAGGACGGCAACCGCATCGAACGCACCGTCTTCCTCGGCAACCAGATGACCAAGAAGGAGAGCAGCAAGTTCGCCAACGGCCTCAAGACGGAGGAGCAGAGTTTCGACCAGGACGGTGAACTGACCGAGAAGCGCACCTACAAGTACGACTCCAAGGGCAACTGCACCGAGATGGAATTCTACAACCGCGACGGCGAGCTCATGCAGCACTACCTCTACAAGTACGACGCCCGCGGCAACCGCATTGAGTGGCGCTTCTACGATGCCGACGAGTTCCTCTCGGCTCTCACCACCTACTACTATGACGACCATGACAACCTCATCGAGGTCAGTTCGTTCAACTATGACGAACACCTCAACTGGAAGCATAGCTACGTCTACGAGTACGACGAGGACGACAACTGGGTGCGCCAGACCATCTACCGCAACAACGTGCCCTACCAGGTCATCGAGCGCGAGATTGCCTTCCCGGCAAACTAATCGCCCATCCAATTACCGGCGATGAAAAAAATCACCCATAGCCGCAGAAGAATCTGTGGCTATGGGTAATGAATGAATTAACCAATGTTATAACTAAACTCAATGCCAATGAAGCATAGCGCATAGATTAGTATGCACATCATAGAATAGGAAAAAGCGAAGTAAGCTGCACTCTGGAATCTTTGAAACTTCGACAACTTCAAATTCCACCCAGAGCAAGGCAACGGAGCTCCCGCCGTTAGGCGTGGACTTGTACGTTGTAATTGGGTGGAAAGGTAGTCGAAGACCTCAAAGATTCCGATGAAGACTTAAAAGTACCACGCTCTTTTTATGTGCCTATCCCTCCCTCGGTACCAAACATGTTTAACGTAAAAATGAATACGATGAAAAGATTAGTTTCATTGGCAGTTACTGCCATTATGTGCGTCAGCACTCTTTCGGCACAGGGTCTGTTGGCCCCTACCGAGAATCAGGTCGGAATCCAAACGACGGGAGACTTCGAGGAAGTTATCGATGCCTCGTTCCTCACTGAACTGGTTATCCATTTCGCTGCTCTTACTGACGAGGAGCGTGCCGAGAAAATAGACTTTTTCCTTACACAAAACAGGAAATACCTGCCCAAGAATAAAAGGGCCAGTATCCGAGAAACCCTTATGGGCTTGAGCGAGTCAAAACTGAAAAATGTCTTGATGAATGCCGAGGATGAGTTTAAGGATCCTACCACCTCTCTCCTGCTTTCCATCTTTCTTGGAGGGTTGGGTGTTGACAGGTTCTATATTGGCGACGTCGGATTGGGTGTGCTTAAGCTGATTACCTTTGGCGGCTTCGGAATATGGACACTTATCGACTGGTTCGTCATACAGAAGAGAACCCGTAACAACAACTACAAGGAGTTGATGGATCTCTGCGGAAAGTATGAGTACTAACTCCAAAATGAACCCCGAACGCTTCCTATCCAGTGTTCGGGGTTCAATGCAAATCTGGGTTTAGAGTTTCACTATGCGTTCTGTCCGGCTGGCTGTCGGCGATGCCAGGCGAAGGTAGTAGATGCCTGCCGGCAGGTGGCCGATGGAGATTGACCGTCCGCTGCTTGTCGCCACGCGCCGTCCCCACTGATCCAGCAGTTCCGCTTGGGTCATCTCTTCTGCCGCGATGTGCAGTATGTGGGTGGCGGGGTTCGGGTAAACGTTCCAGCTGTCGGATGCAGAGGGAGTGTCGATGTCCACGGGGGCGCAGGGCCACTCGATGAGGTGGGTACCGCCGGTGCGGTAGGCGTATTCGGCTTCCACTACGTTCTCGCCGTGCTGGTTGCGTACCCAGTAGTTGATGTAGCGGTCGGTGCCGCCGCCGCTGTGCCATACGGCGTAGACATTGTGGGATGCCACCTGTATCGTTACCGAGTCGCGCTCGCCCGTCCTCAGCTGTGCTGTGCCGAAGACGTAGCCTTCGGACGACTCCAAGGTCAGATGAGCCCCGCCCTGCCAGCCGCCGTCGCGTGTGCTTTCCATCACCACCGTCAGCGGGCACATGTCTTCCTGTTGGTAGCCCACCTGTACCACACGCACCGTCTTGGTCTCGCTTCCCTGTTGGAAGGTGAGGGTTCCGGCGCGTTCGCCGTCGTTGGGCATGGCCGACACCTGAAGCTTGACCCATCCTGCATGGCGCGAGGTGTCGAACTCCAGCGTCATCCATCGGTCGCTGGCGCTCACGGTCCAGCCGTCCGCCAAGGTGCTGTTGATGCACATCAGCAGCGAGTCCAGGCCGCCGTCGCGGCCGAAGTTGAGCAGCGTGTCGCTCACCCGCAGGGCATGTTCTGGCACCGCACCCAGGAGGGCGGCGTTGTTCAAGTTGAAGGTGTAGGTGCCGTTGCCACCGATACCACCCACGCCCGGACTGATGCTGTCGACAGTGTAGTAGCCGTCGCCCAGGCCGCTCCAGCCGAAGTTGAAGTGCAGGTAGCCGCGGCTGTCGTAGCCGTCGCATACGAAGCCGTGTCCGCCGGCCTCGGCGGCACCGCAGTAGACGATGGGATGCCCCAGATTCAGTTCGGCGATGAGTGCCGTGCGCCACTGCTCGTTGGTGTATCCTGCATCTCGCATGATGACCTGCATCTGGCGGCTGTAGCCGAAGTAGTTCTGCAGCGAGTTGTCGATGCTGCTGTAGCCGGGCATGCCGACCAGCCCCAGCGCCGAGCTTCCGCCAGTATAGGCGGGAGCGTAGTGCATCTCCAGGCTAACGCCGCAGTGGTACATCAGCGTGGCCACCGCCAGCCGCTCCTGGCTGCTCGATGCCCAGTTCGGCATGTCGGGCATGTGGTCCCAGTCGTAGAGTGTGTGGCTGAAGTCGGCCGCCTGCTGGCCGTAGGTGTCATGCGTGTAGCTGTGGCTGCCGAGGGCAGAGGTCGTTGTAGGGGTCGGACTGATCCCATCGGGTGGTCAGCAAGGGTCCCACGCCGTCGCTGTCGCCGTCCTTTATGCTGAGTCCGGCTTCCAGCCGAGTCCACGCCTCGGCGTCGGCGGGGTATGGGCTGCCGCCCTGCTCGCGCAGGTAGTCCAACTGCTGCTGATAGCTGTCGAGCCATGCACACAATTGCACGGGCAGGCGGGCGGGGTCGAGGCGTCCTGTGGCGGAGTAGCCCAGGATGGGGCGTGAAGCGTCGTCGCCGGCCACCATCACGAAGCCTCCGCCCACGTGGATGAAGAGGTGGATGCCGTCGTAGTTCCAACCCTCAAGCGCCCCGACAGCATTCAAGTCCCCCTTGCCGTTGAGCGAGGAGGACCAGAATGTCTTGGCCACGGCGGCGGCGCGCTCGGGCGTTACGGGGCTGGCCTGAACCCATCCCCACGCCAGCAGTGCCAGCGCACATGTTGCAAGTGATTTCTTCATGGTGTCAGAATGAGAGTGTGCCATGGGTCAGGCGGAGCACCACGACGTTGGTGCCGAGCATCTCTACCGTCGCCGCATCGTCGATGGGCATGGTGAAGGTTTTGTCGGTGGCGTTGTACTGGATTACGGATATCAGTTCCGTCGGATTGTCGGCATCGTAGAGGTTGCAGGTCTTGCCGTCGAAGACGTAGGTGCAGGGGTAGGTCTCGTTCTGGCTTTGGTTGGCGGCGGTGTTTGAGGGTACCGTGATGTCCACGTTCATGAACATCTCGCCAGCCTTCTCGTCGTTGAAGTCGATGGTGATGGTGCAGGCGATATGTAATTCGAGGGGTCCTTGTTGCGTTTGGTAGGTGTAATCGCTTTCCACGGTACCTTCCCATGTGGTTTCTGCCAAGGTGACGGCACCGGGTTGGGGATCCGGGGTTGGGGTTGGAGTTGGCGAGTCGGCCGGGTCTTTCTCGCAAGCGGTAATTACCATTGTCGTCGCCATGAGCAGCATGGCCAGCAGTCGTTTTGTCGTTTTCATCTTTTTGAATTTTTTTTGGGTGAATATTAATTTTTGTTTTTCACCAATAAATACGTTACAAGGGGGCAGAAAACTACAGCGGGTGCCACTTTTTAACTTTTCTTAACTTAAAGTGTCTCCTACAGTGTCCAGCTGCAGTTCCATCGCAAGAGATGCCTTCATGGTGTCAGAATGAGAGTGTGCCACGGGTCAGATGGAACACCACAGTGTCGGTGCCGAGCATCTCTTCTGCATCTGGATCGTCGACGGGCATGATGAATGTGGTGTCGGCGGCGTTGTATCGGAGGACGGCCAGCGTCGGGTCCTCGCCCTCGTCCAGCTCTACCCCTTCGGCATAGGTGAGTGTGCAGGTCTTGCCGTCGAAGGTGTAGGTGTGCGGCCAGGAGTCGTTCATGCGTTGGCCGGCGGAGGGGTACTGCGGCACCTCGATATTCATATCCATAAAAAACTCGCCATTCAGCGTGTCGTTGAAATCAATGATGATGTTGAAGGAAACCACCATTTCCAGGGTGCCTTGATAGAGAAAGGTGTTGTTCAGGCTGCCCTCCCAGGTGGTGCCGGACAGACTGATGTTCTCGGACTGGGGCTGTGGCTGTGGGTCAGGGTCAGGGTCTTTCTCGCAGGCGGTCAGCACCATTGTTGTTGCCATGAGCAGCATGGCCAGCAGTCGTTTTGTTGTTTTCATTTTTTATCGTATTATTGTTTGTTGCCACATACTATACAATAGACGGTTCATAGGGGGCGAATCTTACATGGAGGGGTGTGTTTTAACAAAATTTAACACCCATTACAGCACCTCCTCCAGGGTCCACAGACGGTTGGTGTTGGAACCCTTTACGAGGAGGGTGGTGTCGCCGACGGGGTTGTTTTTCAGCCAGGTGCGTACCGAGTCGGTGTCGGCGAAGAGTTGCATGTTGTCGGGATGGGGGAGACCTTCCCATTCGGAACCCACAAGTATCACTCGGTCGAGGTGGCACTCTTCCATCAGCTCCACCACATGCTGGTGCTCCTTGCGCTCCTCCTTGCCCAGCTCGTGCATGCCGCCTATGATGGCGACTTTTTTAGTGTTTGGTGATGAGTGTCTAGTGTTTAGTGAATTGAAACTACTAATGGCGGCGGCCATGCTGGAGGGGTTGGCGTTGTAGCAGTCAAGGTAGAGGCGGTTCCCGCGCGCGGTCTCTTTGTATTCCGACCGCCGGTTGGTGGGCACATAGGCTTCGATGGCCTCCTTGATGTCGAAGGGTTCCACGCCGAAGTGCAGGCCTACGGCCACGGCGGCCAGGCAGTTGTCCAGGTTGTATTCTCCCAGCAGGCGGGTATGCACGTTATAGACGTTGTCTCCCACCTCGAAGTAGAATTGCAGGTAGGGGTTGCAGCCCACCAGCGTGCCCCGGATGTCGGCCTCGTGAGTGCGCCCGTAGGTGAGCAAGGAGAGCGGTGTCTTCTCGATGGCCGAGGGCACGAAGGCGGGGTTGTCGGGCGCATAGGCGGGGATGATGGAGCGCAGGCCGGGGATGGTGGCCAGCCGCTCGGCCTCGTGCATCAGCCGCTCGTTGTCGGCATTGACGAACACCAAGCCGTGCTTCCCGGCCAGCCAGCGGTACAGCTCCGTCTTGGTCTGCACCACGCCCTCGAAGCCGCCGAAGCCCTCCAGGTGCGCTCGCCCCACGTTGGTGATGAGGCCGCAGTCGGGGTCGGCGATGCGGCACAGAGCCTCGATTTCGCCCGGGTGGTTGGCTCCCATCTCGACGATGGCCACCTCCGTCCCCTCAGGAATGGCAAGCAGGGTGAGCGGCACACCGAGGTGGTTGTTGAAGTTGCCGCGGGTGGCCGAGGTGCGGTAGCGTTTCGAGAGTACGGCATACACCAGTTCCTTGGTGGTGGTCTTGCCGTTGGTGCCTGTGATGCCGATGACGGGGATGTCCAGGTGGCGGCGGTGCTCACGTGCCAGATCCTGCAGGGTCTTCAGCACGTCGGGCACCCCGATAATCCGCTCGTCGTCCCCCAGCTCGCCTCTTTCCTCTTTCCACTTTTCACTCACAACACATAAGGCGGCTCCCTGCTCCATCGCCTGCGGCGCGAAGGCGTTGCCGTCGAAATGCTCGCCCTTCAAGGCAAAGAATATGCACCCGGGCGTGATCTGCCGCGAGTCGGTGGTTACGCATCGCGAAGCCAGGTAGGCTTGGTAGAGTCGGTCAATGACAGTCATCGGCGTTTTTTTTTATATATAACGCCTACGATGCCCATTTTAGTATATGCCGGTACACTTTTTTCTGCCAACTTTCCCATATCGCTCCATATTGCACCACAGTTTATGTATTCATTAAGAGAGTATCTAGAGAGTACCTAGGGAATCCCTGCCGAACCTCCCCAATCGACTGCCATTTTGTCAGCCCGCTGGCAGACCGCCGTCGTTGGCACACTTGTTGTTAAGTTAAGGTTGGAAAACTGAAAACAAAAAAAGAAAGGAAAATATTATGGCAAAAATCATCGGAATCGACCTCGGCACAACCAACAGCTGTGTCAGCGTCATGGAAGGCAACGAGCCTGTAGTTATTGCAAACAGCGAGGGCAACCGCACCACCCCCAGCGTGGTGGGCTTCCTCGAGAACGGCGACCGCAAGGTGGGCGACCCCGCCAAGCGTCAGGCCATCACC
>CACZLT010000020.1 GCA_902782185.1 uncultured Bacteroidota bacterium
ACACAAAGGTAACACTTTTTCCCGAATGCACCAAGAACTTCCTGTTTTTTGGTGCTTCTTTTTATCCTTTGTGTTGCATTATTAACTTGAAATTAAGAATATGCATGGTTCCGATGGCATATATCAAAGTCCTCGCATTACCACCCAAGATAAGCTCTCAAAGTGTCCATTTCGGGACTATAATCTTCGCGTCCCGCTTTGAGGCTGGCTAAATATACCAACAAAAGTACCAGTATATAGGGATGTCTCTTCATTGTTTCGACCATCCGCTCCCAGCCCGTCACAAAGGCATCGTCTCCTCTGCCCACCATGACGGCCGAGGCGGTAAACAGGCCAAAGAACATCGCATAGAACCACCGCCCATAGTCTACCGCCACAATGAACATCGGCACCGAAGCCAGGACAAACAGGCACAATGCAGTGCCATATCGGAGTCGCTCATAACGGGTCTCGCCGCGTTTGGCCGCACTGACCCATGGCCACACTAACGGAAGGAAGGCTGGCACCAGCAACAAAAGGTTCGGGAGGAAGAGTGCCCAATGCAGTTGCAAATTTCCGATGTCCCACTGCGCCTTTATATTCCCTAGGGTGTCGGTGAAGAAGACCAACTCAAAAAATCCAAAACTCCTAAGAAAGATGCCTGGAGCCGTCCGCGCACAGATGCTATCGTACAGCGTGCGGGAATCAACATTCATTGTTTCAAAAAAGACTATTGCCGCCAGCAGTACCCCCATCAACAGACAGACAACGCCATAGCGCACTGCTCGTTGCCAGGAGACTCCATCCCTACCCATCGAATCGACGACGAACAGCACCAACACAGACGGGAGGAGCAAACAACAGAACAAATGGTGGGTAAGCACCGCCATCGAAAGAACCACAGATAACAACACATAGTACCACCACGTACGACGACGACACACTACAAATATCACCAACACTGCAAGATACAACAGATATAACCAACCATCCACATAGGCAAAGAACACACCTTTGAGGAAGAAATTAGCATAGTTGTTGGGACCCAAGAAATAGGCCAGTATCATCGCTACGCCTACTTGGGGCTTCTTGCTCAGACACCACGCTGTCAAGGCTATAAACAAGCCTGTGCTTGCGACCAATGCTCCCCACAACAAGGGCAGGAACTCCCTATGCCCAACGTACCCCCCCATATTGAATATCAGCGCATTACATATTGTACCGAGCAATTTACGCCCACCAAAACCTGTTTCGTACCCCACGAAATAATAGCCCGAATGTATCCACGCTATGGGGCCTCTAGAGTCAAGCACCACCTGCGCCATCGCTGGCAACATCAATGCGAATAGCAACAGCGCCATCACCTTCACTTGGAAATCTATATTAATCTTCATTTTTCATGTATTTATACCTTAAAATAATTCTTGTTGGTTGCCGTTTTGTTTGATTTTACCCAGGTGCTGGTAGGCCAGCATGGTGGCCTCGCGGCCGCGGGGGGTGCGCATCAGGTAGCCTTCCTGGATGAGGTAGGGCTCGTAGACTTCCTCCACCGTGCCGGCATCCTCGCCGACGGCGGTGGCAATGGTGTTGAGACCGACAGGGCCGCCGCGGAACTTGTCGATGATGGTGGTGAGGATGCGGAGGTCCATGTCATCAAGGCCGTTGCGATCCACGTTGAGTGCCTGGAGGGCATAGCGGGCGATGTCGAGGGTGATGGTGCCGTCGCCCTTGACCTGCGCGAAGTCGCGCACACGGCGCAGCAGGCGGTTGGCGATGCGGGGAGTGCCACGGCTGCGGCGCGCTATCTCGATGGCGCTCTCGGAAGTAATCTTCACCTGCAGCAGGCCCGCCGAACGGTTGACAATCTTGGTCAGCGTGTCGGCATCGTAGTACTCCAGACGGCAGTTGATGCCGAAGCGGGCGCGGAGCGGGGCGGTGAGCATACCGCTGCGGGTGGTGGCACCGATGAGGGTGAACGGCTTGAGGTTGAGTTGCACGCTGCGGGCGGCAGGGCCGGACTCTATCATGATGTCAATGCGGAAGTCCTCCATCGCGCTGTAGAGGTACTCCTCGATTACAGGCGAGAGGCGGTGTATCTCGTCGATGAAAAGCACGTCGTTGGGCTGCAGCGAGGTGAGCAGGCCGGCCAGGTCACCAGGCTTGTCAAGCACAGGACCCGAGGTAGTCTTGATGCCCACCCCCAACTCGTTGGCAATGATATTGCTGAGGGTGGTCTTGCCAAGGCCGGGAGGGCCGTAGAGAAGCACATGGTCGAGGGGCTCGCCACGCTCCTTGGCGGCGCGGACAAAGACCTTGAGGTTCTCCACCACCTGCCGTTGTCCGGCGAAGCTGTCGAAGGCGGAGGGTCGCAATGCGCGCTCTATCTCTTTCTCTTTCGCGGAGATATTGTTGCTGTCGAGATTGTCATTCATGGTGCAAAAGTACGCCTTTTTGGCGACATGGCCAAATAAACCCTCAAAACATAATGCAACAGACAGATATACAGTGCAATACATTTTTATGCAAAAAATCGTCCAATAATCAGAAAACAGGGGTATTTTTGCCCGTACACAACTAGCTGGTTCTATGCATTCTGGATGTATCCTCTTCTTCCTCTCTTCTTCCTCTCTTCTTCCTCTCTTCGTCTTCTCTTCTTCCTTGTCGGCAGGGTGGCGGCGGGAGAGGTAAAAAAAGGCGGCCGGCGTCGCTGGGACGCCGGCCGCAGGGGTTGTTTTCCCTTTCGGGGGATTATTTTTTCTTGAGTTCCATCTTCACATCCACGGACATGGTGGCGGTCTGACCCTCAAGCTGCTCGGACATTTCCTGATGGTTGGAGAGGGTCATGTTGCTCTTGTCAAGGTTGTCGATGGTGTAGACACCAGTCAGTTCGCCGCCAGCGATGGTGAGCTGGTCGTCCTTGATGGTGTAGGTTCCGTTGGTGGTCTCGGTACCGTCTTCCGGGTCGACGGAGACAATGGTTACGTTGCCGTCGGCGCTGAATGTCATGGTGAGGCTTTGGCCATCTTCGGGGGTGATGGTCTCTGTCTGGGTGCCGTTCACGTCATATTCATCGGGGAATCCGCTGTAGGTCATGGTGGCGACCATCTTGGTCATCTCCCAGGAGCCGACGATGAGGTCTTCATAGTCTTTTCCGCAACTGGAGAAGGTCATGGCCAGTGCCGCGATGGCGACGGCCAGCATACTTTTGATTTTTTTCATGATGTTGTTTTTTTAAGGTTAATAATTTTGCGGAGAGAGAGGGATTCGAACCCCCGGACCCTCGCAGGTCAACGGTTTTCAAGACCGCCGCAATCGACCGCTCTGCCATCTCTCCGTGAGGCCCATGTGGCCTGTTTCGGGGTGCAAAATTACTACTTTTCGCCGAAACGGCCAAATTTTTATTTCAACAAGCTTGTTTACAGCACATTGCATCGCCTGTTGATAAATTACGCCCGCGCGGGTGGAAAAAAATATGTATCTTTGCAATTTGAAATTGACAACAAATCCAGAGTAAGATGAGGAAGATTTGGATAGCCATCGTGAAGCTCTGCGGCTGGAAATTCCGGCTGCCGGAGTCCGGGAGCCGCCCGGAACTGCAGCGGTGCATCATCGCCACCGCGCCCCACACGTCGGCGGCGGACTACCTGGTGGGTACGGCCTACCTGTGGTGCCTCGGCGTGAACGGCAAGATATTCATCAAGGACGACTACTTCAAGTGGCCGCTGGGCGGGCTGCTGCGCCGCCTGGGATGCATCGCCATCGACCGTGGCAACCGGCACAACGACATGGTGGGCGCAGCGGTGCGCGAGTTCGCCAAGGGCGAGCCGCTGACGGTGGTCATCACGCCCGAGGGTACGCGCAAGGCCACAAAACGCTGGAAGCGCGGCTTCTGGGAGATTGCGCACCAGGCAGGGGTACCGGTCGTGCCGGCCTACATCGATTTCTCCAAGAAAGAGGTGGGGATTTTCCCAACCATCACAACCACCGACGACTACGAGGCCGACCTCGCGCGCCTGCGCAGCCTCTACCGCAAGGAGATGGCCAAGCATCCCGACCAATTCATCGAACTGAAAATTGAAAAATAATTTTTCCCCGCCTGCGGCGGAAATCCAGGAAATCCATCATCCGGATTTATGGATTGCGCGGAGCGGGAAAACAAAATAGAAACTATGGTAAGACGTATCTACGTTGAAAAGAAGACTCCTTACGCCGTGAAGGCCAAGGAGTTGAAGGAAGAAATGAGAGACTACCTCGGCATCGAGGCCGAGGCGGTGCGCGTGCTGGTGCGCTACGACGTTGAGAACGTGAGCGAAGAGACATTCCGCACGGCGCTGACGACGGTGTTCAGCGAGCCGCCGGTGGACGATGTCTACGAGGAGGTGTTCCCGCACGGAGAAAGCGACTTCTGCTTCACGGTGGAGTACCTGCCCGGGCAGTTCGACCAGCGCGCCGACTCGGCGGAGCAGTGTGTCAAACTACTGAACGACAGCGAGGAACCCATCATCAAAAGTGCCACGACGTATGTAATTTCCAGTAAAACTGGTTTAACTAGAGAAACCAGGGATAAAATTGTCAACCACTGCGTGAACCCCGTGGACAGCCGCCGTGCCGACGGCCCGAAGCCCGAGACCCTTGAAGAGTACTTTGAAGAGCCGGCCGATGTGGCCGTGCTGGAGGGCTTCGCCGAGATGGCCGATCCGCAGCTCAAAGAACTCTACGGCAGCCTCGGGCTGGCGATGACATTCGCCGATTTCCAACACATTCAGCGCTATTTCCACGACGAGGAGCACCGCGACCCAACGATGACCGAGATCCGTGTGCTGGACACCTACTGGAGCGACCACTGCCGCCACACCACCTTCGCCACCGAGCTGAAGGACATCCACTTCGACGACGGCTTCTACCGCCCGCTCATCGAGGGTGCCTTCCAGCAGTACCTCAAAGACCACAAGGAGTACCATGCAGGTCGCAACGACAAGTATGTCAGCCTGATGGACATCGGCACACTGGCCGCCAAGCGGCTCAAGAAGGCCGGCATCCTGGACGACCAGGAGCCGAGCGACGAAATCAACGCCTGCAGCATCGTGGTGCCCGTGGTCATCGACGGCGTGGAGGAAGAGTGGCTCATCAACTTCAAGAACGAGACCCACAATCATCCCACTGAAATCGAACCATTTGGAGGCGCAGCAACCTGCCTCGGCGGCTGCATCCGCGACCCGCTTTCAGGCCGCACCTACGTCTACCAGGCCATGCGCGTAACCGGAGCTGCCGACCCCACGCGCCCCCTCGGCGAGACGCTGCCCGGCAAGCTTCCGCAGCGCAAAATCGTTACCACCGCCGCCCACGGCTACAGCAGCTACGGCAACCAGATAGGTCTCGCCACAGGCTTGGTGAGCGAGATTTACCATCCCAACTACGTGGCCAAGCGCATGGAAATCGGCGCCGTGATAGCGGCCGCGCCGCGCCGCGCCGTAAAGCGGCTGACCAGCGACCCAGGCGACATCATCGTCCTGCTCGGCGGCCGCACGGGCCGCGACGGCTGCGGCGGTGCCACGGGTTCCAGCAAGAGCCACACCACGGCCAGCCTCACCACCTGCGGCGCCGAGGTGCAGAAGGGCAACGCCCCCACCGAGCGCAAGATACAGCGCCTGTTCCGCCGCGAGGAGGTCAGTTCCATCATCAAGAAATGCAACGACTTCGGCGCAGGCGGCGTGAGCGTGGCCATCGGCGAGCTGGCCGACGGCCTGCAAATCAACCTCGACCGCGTGCCCAAGAAATACGCCGGCCTCGACGGCACCGAGCTGGCCATCAGCGAGAGCCAGGAGCGCATGGCCGTCGTCGTCGACCCCAAGGATGTCGACCTCATGCTGAAATATGCCGACGAGGAGAACCTCGAGGCCACCGTCGTCGCCACCGTTACCGAGGAACCCCGCATGGTCATCAGCTGGCGCGGCAAGGAGATTGTCAACCTCTCCCGCCGCTTCATCGACACCAACGGCGCGCACCAGGAGACCACGGTCCGCGTCAGTATGCCTAGTCATACTAGTTCTACTAGTCGTACTAGTACGACTAGCATCAAAGACCTCTGGATCACCACCCTCGCCGACCTCAACGTCTGCTCGCAGAAGGGCCTGGTCGAGATGTTCGACAGCTCGATCGGCGCCGGCAGCGTGGTGATGCCCTTCGGCGGCAAATACCAGCTCACGCCCACACAGAGCATGATCGGAAAGCTGCCCTTACTGGACGGCAAGTGCGACACCGTAACCCTCATGTCCTACGGCCTCGACCCCTACCTCATGTCGTGGAGTCCCTTCCACGGCGCGGCGTGGAACGTGGTGAACAGCGTGGCCAAGATCGCCGCCGCCGGTGGCGACGCCAGCCGTGTGCGACTCACCTTCCAGGAGTATTTCAAGAAACTGGGCACCGACCCCTACCGCTGGGGCGAGCCTTTCGCCGCCCTGCTCGGCGCCTACCACGCCCAGATGGGGCTCAAGCTTCCCTCCATCGGCGGCAAGGACTCGATGAGCGGCACCTTCAATGACATCGACGTGCCCCCCACGCTCTGCTCCTTCGCCGTGGGCATCAGCGACCTGCAGCATGTCATCACGCCCGAACTGAAGCAGGCTGGCAGCAAGCTGGTTCTGCTGGATGTGAAGCAGGACGAATTCCAAATGCCCGACTACCAAGACGCACAAAACCAGTACGCTGCACTGCGCCGCGCCATCGAGGCAGGCCAAGTGCGCTCGGCCTATGTCGTGGGCCTTGGCGGTCTGATTGAAGCCGTCAGCAAGATGGCCTTTGGCAACAAACTGGGCATCCGTTTCAGTGAGGAGTTTGGAGTGCGGAGCGAGGAGTTGACGGCCAAAACCTACGGCAACATCGTGGTCGAAGTACCGTCGGCGGACAGCCTGCCTTTCCGCTGCAAGGCAATCGGCGAAGTTGTCGCCGAGCCTGTCTTCGAGGCAGGCGGCGAGAAGATATGCCTCGAAGAGGCGCTTGCCGCTTGGCAAAAGACCCTCGAAGGAGTCTTCCCGACTCGCACCAATGCTTCTATAGAATCTATAGAATCTATAGAATCTATAGAACCTATAGATTTTAAGGATATTTACCAAAGCAAGCACAAAGTGGCCAAGCCGCACGTGTTCATCCCCGCCTTCCCCGGCACCAACTGCGAGTATGACTCCGCCCGCGCCTTCAACCGCGCCGGTGCCGAGAGCGAAATCATCGTCTTCCGCAACCAGAACGGCCAGCAGATACGCGAGAGTGTGGACGCCTACGTCGAGGCTATCCGCCGCAGCCAGATTGTGATGCTCCCTGGCGGCTTCAGCGCCGGCGACGAGCCCGAAGGCTCCGCCAAGTTCATCACCAGCGTCTTCCGCAACCCGCGCATCGCCGAGACCGTGATGGAGCTGCTGAACAAGCGCGACGGACTCATGCTCGGCATCTGCAATGGCTTCCAGGCATTGGTGAAACTCGGACTCGTGCCCTACGGCGAAATCCGTCCGCAGGCCGCCGACGCACCCACGCTGACCTTCAACACCATAGGCCGCCACCAGAGCAAGATGGCCTACACCCGCATCACCTCCAACCTCAGCCCTTGGCTGCGGAAGGCCGAACTGGGCGGCGTGTACACCATCCCCATCTCGCACGGCGAAGGCCGATTCGTGGCGCCCCAGGAATGGCTCGACCGCCTCTTCAAGAACGGACAGGTGGCCACGCAATACTGCGACATGCAGGGTGTGCCAACCATGGACGAGGAGTACAACATGAACGGCTCATACATGGCCATTGAGGGTATCACCAGCCCCGACGGCCGCGTCCTCGGAAAGATGGGGCACTCGGAGCGCCGCAGCAAAGGCAGCGCGATGAACATCCACGGCAACGACGACCAGCAGATCTTCGAAAGTGGTGTCGAGTACTTCAAGTAGCCTCCCCCTGCTGGGCAAAACATCAAGAAGCCAGTGCCTCCGGGGCACTGGCTTCCTGCATTGTATCATTCACCCTTGGCGAGCTAGCCCTTGAGGGCCTCGCTGCCAGAGACAATCTCGATAATCTCATTGGTGATGGCGGCCTGGCGGGCTTTGTTATAGCTGAGCGTGAGGTCTTTGAGGAGTTCGGTGGCGTTGTCGGTGGCTTTCTGCATGGCGGTCATGCGGGCGCCGTGTTCGGAGGCAAGCGAATCAAGGACGATGCGGTAGAAATTGGAGCGGAGAGTGAGCGGCACCATCTCGCGGAGGATGTCTTCCTTGGAGGGCTCGAAAATGTAGTCGTTGGCGAGGGTGGTAACTTTACTAGTTGAACTGGTTGGGCTAGTGTTGTTGTCTTTGGCAACGGGGAGGAACTGGTCGGTAGAGAGGATTTGGGTGAGGGAGTTCTTGAACTGGTTGTAGATAATCTCGACGTGGTCGAGCTGCTTGTCGGTGAACTGCTGCATGAGGGTGTCGGCCAAGGTGGCAACAGCGTCGAAAGAGGGGCTGTCGAGGAGGTCGTCGTGGGTGGTGAGACGGAGATTTTTGCGGCGGGCGAGGAGTTCTGAACTTTTCTTCCCGATGGACATCACATACAGCACCCCATCTTCCGGCAACATATTGAGGTAGTAGTCAATGCGCTGCTGTGCCTGCTTGAGGACGTTGCTGTTGAAGGCACCGCAGAGCCCCTTGTTGGAGGTTACGACGACCAGCTGTACGTTCTGCAGCGGGCGCACATCGTGGTAGGGTGTGCAGATGCCGTCACCAGTGTCAATATCAGAGATAATCTCCTGAAGTTGTGCGGCATAGGGTCGCATACCGACAATGGCGTTCTGCGCCCGGCGGAACTTGGCAGCGGAGACCATCTTCATGGCAGAAGTAATCTGCTGCGTGGAGGAGACGGAGGCTATGCGCGTGCGTACTTCTTTAAGGTTGGCCATAGGGTGTGCTTATTTGTAGCGTTCGGCGAGGTCGAGGGCGAGTTGGCGCATGGTGGCGAGGTCACTGTCAATGAGCTTGCCGGCGCGGAGGTTGTCGAGGATGGGACGGTGCTGGCTGTCCATCTGGAAAAGGAATTCCTTTTCAAACTCGCCCACCTTGTCGACAGGCACCTGCTGCAGCAGGCCGTTGGTGCCACAGAAAATGATGGCCACCTGCTCTTCGACGGGCATGGGGGCAAACTGGGGCTGCTTGAGTACTTCGACGTTACGTGCGCCCTTGTCGAGGACGGCCTTGGTGGCGGCGTCGAGGTCAGAGCCGAACTTGGAGAAGGCCTCCAGCTCACGGTATTGCGCCTGATCCATCTTCAGCGTACCGGCGATTTTCTTCATGGACTTGATCTGAGCCTTGCCGCCAACGCGCGAAACGGATATACCCACGTTGATGGCCGGACGGACACCAGAGTTGAAGAGGCTGGTCTCGAGAAATATCTGACCGTCGGTGATGGAGATGACGTTGGTGGGGATATAGGCGGAGACGTCGCCGGCCTGCGTCTCGATGATGGGCAGGGCGGTGAGGGAGCCGCCGCCACGCACCTTGCCCTGCAGCGAGGCGGGGAGGTCATTCATCTGGGCGGCAATCTGGTCGTTCTGTATGATGCGGGCAGCGCGTTCGAGGAGACGGCTGTGGAGGTAGAAGACATCGCCCGGGTAGGCCTCGCGTCCCGGCGGACGGCGAAGCAGGAGCGACACCTCGCGATAGGCCACGGCCTGCTTGGAGAGGTCGTCGTAGATGACCAGGGCGTTGCGACCCGTGTCGCGGAAATACTCGCCGATAGCGGCACCAGCGAAGGGGGCGTAGAACTGCATGGCGGCGGGGTCGGAGGCCGTGGCGGCGACGACGATGGTGTAGTCCATGGCTCCCTTCTGCTCAAGGTTTTTCACCAGGTTGGCCACCGTGGAACCCTTCTGTCCGCAGGCCACATATATGCAGTAGACGGGGTCGCCGGCATCGTAGAAGGACTTCTGGTTGATGATGGTGTCGATGGCGATGGCAGTCTTGCCGGTCTGGCGGTCGCCAATGATGAGCTCGCGTTGTCCGCGACCGATAGGAATCATGGAGTCGATAGCCTTGATGCCGGTCTGCAGAGGTTGCTCGACGGGCTGGCGGTAGATGACGCCGGGGGCCTTGCGCTCGATGGGCATCTCGAAGAGTTCGCCCTCGATGGGGCCTCGGCCGTCGATGGGCTCGCCTATGGTGTTGATGACACGTCCGAGCATACCCTCGCCCACGCGGAGGGAGGCGATGCGGCGGGTACGCTTGACGGTATCGCCCTCGTTGATGGTGCTGACCTCGCCGAGCATGACAACACCGACGTTGTCCTCTTCGAGGTTCTGGACGATGCCGTGGTCGCCGGTGTCGAATTCGACGAGTTCGCCGCTCTGGGCGTTGTCGAGGCCGTAGACACGGGCGATGCCGTCGCCGACGGTGAGTACGGTGCCGACCTCCTCAAGCTCGACGCTGAGGTCGACGTTGGCCAGTTGCTGTTTCAAGATTGCCGATACCTCGGCAGGCTTTATGTCTGACATGGTGTTCTATAATTTGCTTTCGTAAATATTCTTGGCAAACTCGATGCGGAGTTTGCGTATCTTGGTGCGGATGCGGGCGTCGTACATCTTGCTGTCGAACTCGAGCTTGAAGCTGCCGAGCATCTTGTGGTCGGTGCGGTCGTGGAGTTCCACTTTCTTGCCGGTGTAGTCCTCGACCATCTGTGTAACCATGCGGCGCGCGGTGTCGTCGATGGGCTGGTGGGTAACCAGGTTGCTGAGGACGATGCCGCGGTAGTCGCGCCACATCTCGACATAGGCATCGCTGATGCCACGGAGGTTGACCGAGCGGTTCTTGCGGACGGCGAAGCGGAGGAATGCCAGGGTGGCGTCGCAGACACGGTCGGCGAAGAGGGAGTCGATGATGGCGGCCTTGCGGTCGACCTTGACGGTGGGGTTTCCGAAGACGACGGACAGCTCTCGGTTTTCGGCCATGACCCAGCTCACCATGCGCATGTCGTCGGCCACGCGATCCACCGTGTCGGTGTCCACCGACAGCAGGAGCAGCGCCTTGGCGTAGTTGGTGTTGATGCGGTAGTCGTTCATGAGCGGTTAGTTGAGTTGCATCAGTTCCAACTCCTTCTGGATAAGGGTGTCTGCCTTGGACTTGTCGCTGAGTTCGGCACGGATGAGCTTCTCGGCAATCTCGATGCTGAGGTTGGCAATCTGGTTCTTGAGGTCGTGCATGGCCTTTAGCTTCTCGTAGTTGATGTTCTCGCGGGCGTTGTCCACTATGCGGTCGGCCTCTTCCTGCGCCTTGGCGCGGGCCTCTTCGACGATCTGTTCGCTGGTGAGACGTGCGGAGCGGAGCATCTCGTCGCGCTCGAGCTTGGCCTGGCGGAGGAGTTCCTCGTTGTGGGCCACCAGGCTCTTCATTTCCTGGCGGGCCTTGGCGGCTTCGGAGAGGGAGGCGGAGATGGCTTCCTCGCGGCTGTGGAGGGCTTTGAGAATGGCGGGCCAGCCCCATTTGATGAGGATGAAGGCAAGGATGCCAAAGGAGACGAGCATCCAGAATATGACACCTATGCCGGGGTTAATGAGGGGGTTGTTCATAGGATGGTGATTTGACTAGGGTCTGTTGAAAGGGGCGGGCCAATCGCCAGCCCCTGTGGTTGCAGCGGGCCTCACGCTATTTGGTGAAGACGACGAGCAGGCAGAGCACGACGCTGAGCAGAGCGACACCCTCGACGAGGGCGGCGGCGATGATCATGGAGGTGCGGATGTCGCCGCTGGATTCGGGCTGGCGGGCCATGCCTTCCATGGCGCCCTGGCCGATTTTGCCGATGCCGATGCCGGCTCCGACGGTGGCGAGACCGGCTCCGATGGCGGCCCCAAGATAGCCCCATGCCATGCTGGCGGCGGCCTGAAGGAGAATCATGAGTGATGTCATAATGTTTTATTTTTAGTGTGTTAAACTTTTTTTCCCACAAAAATCGGGTGCAAAGATAGGACTTTTTTTTGAATTAAATGTTAAAATGGCTTTTTTTTCGGCCAATCGATTCACAGGAGGACCCAAATCACAACCGGCGGGGAGGGGTTTCCTAGGTACTCCCTAGATACTCTCTTAATGAATACATAAACTCTGGTGCGATATGGGACGATATGGTGTCATAGCGACCCACGGGCAGGGGGATGGGTTCACTTTTCGAGAAGATCGAGGCTGTAGTGCAGGCCCACGTTCTGGCGGCGCGCGCGCGCCATTTTGATGATGAGGTAGGCGCAGGCGATGAGGTTGCGGAGCTCGGAGAGGGGTTCGGTGAGGACGGAGCGGTTGTAGAGGTCCTCTGTCTCGCGGAAGATGAGGTTGAGGCGGTCGAAGGCGCGCTGGAGGCGGAGGTCGGAGCGGACAATGCCGACGTAGTTCCACATGATCTCCTGCAACTCACGCTTGGTCTGGGTGATGAGTACCATCTCCTCGTTGAGCACCATGCCTTCGGCGTTCCAGTCGGGCACTTTGCTTTCCACTTTCCACTTTCCACTTTCCACTTCGGCAATGGCCGACATGGCGGCGTTGTGGGCGTAGACCACGGCCTCGAGCAGCGAGTTGGAAGCCAGGCGGTTGCCTCCGTGCAGGCCGGTGCAGGCGCACTCGCCGGCGGCGTAGAGGTGGCGGATGGAGCTCTCGCCGTTGAGGCCGACCTTGATGCCGCCGCACTGGTAGTGGGCCGCGGGGCGGATGGGAATCATGTCGCGCGTGATGTCGATGCCGACGGAGAGGCACTTGGCGTAGATGGTGGGGAAACCCTCGATGAGGTGGTTCTTTCCGATGGCGCGGGCGTCGAGGTAGAGGTAGTCCTTGCCGGAGAGTTTCATCTCGTTGTCGATGGCGCGGGCCACGATGTCGCGCGGGGCGAGCGAGAGGCGGGAGTCGTATTTCTGCATGAACTCCTTGCCGTCGCGATCCTTGAGTATGGCGCCGGCGCCGCGCATGGCCTCGGTGATGAGGAAGGCGGGCTTCTCGGCAGGGTTGTAGAGGGAGGTGGGGTGGAACTGCATGAACTCGAGGTCGGCGAGCACCCCGCGGGCGCGGTGCACCATGGCCACACCGTCGCCGGTGCTGATGACGGGAGTGGTGGTGGTGCTGTAGACGTTGCCCATGCCGCCGGTGGCCAGCAGGGTTACCTTGGAGAGGTAGGTGTCGATGCGGTTGGTGTCGCAGTCGAGGGCGTAGACGCCGTAGCACTCGATGCCGGGGGTGTGCTTGGTTACGCGCTGCCCGAGGTGGTGCTGGGTGATGAGGTCGATGGCGAACTGGCGCTCCTTGATTTTGATGTTGGGGTGCCGACGGGCGGCCTCGAGGAGGCCGCGCTCGATCTCCTCACCGGTGTTGTCCTTGTGGTGGAGGATGCGGAACTCGCTGTGGCCGCCCTCGCGGTGGAGGTCGAAACGCGGTTCGGAGGCCGGAGGGCGGAGGCCGGAGTTGGGGACTCGGTCGAAGTTCACGCCGTACTGCACCAGCTCGCGGATGCGGTCGGGAGCCTCGCGGATGGTCATTTCAACAACTTGGCGGTCGCAGATGCCGTCGCCGGCCACGAGGGTGTCCTGGATGTGCTTGTCGAACGAGTCGCTGTCGTACATCACGGCGGCGATACCCCCCTGGGCGTAGCGGGTGCTGCCGTCGCTGGCCTCGCCCTTGGTGAGGATGCACACCTTGCCGTGCGCAGCCACTTTCAGCGCAAAACTGAGGCCGGCGATTCCCGACCCAATTACCAGAAAATCAACTTCATGTCTCATCTTCGCAATCGTCTTGTTCATTGCAAATGTACATAAAAATCCCGAATCACACACAGACATGCAAAAAAAAACACAACCAATGGGGGTACAGCGCGGCGCAAAAGACGAGCGGCAGAATCCAGCCAACGCACCGCACCGCATCCCTGCAAACGGGTTGTCAGAAAAAAGATATGAAAAAAAACATTTTTTTGAACCTTTTTTTATCCAATTTGAAAAAAGTTGTATATTTGCATAAAGAAACAACTGTTACGACAAAATACAATCATAGTGAAAACTAGAAAATTAGAAAAAAAACACCTATTATAAAATCTATAAAAGTATGAAAACACACAGAAAAATGAGACGACGACCCCTCTGCAAGGCCGCCTTGCTGCTGCTTGCCCTGGCCTGCTCTCCGGGCGTCGGGGCACAGTTCAGCAACAATTCCATCGACTGCAACCACAGCGTTGTCGGCGACCGAACCCTCATCAGGATGGATCACTCACGTGAATATATCGTAACCTGCAGTCATACAGAGAACGACTGCAGCAAATTCTCCGTATCCACCACCGACATCACCAAGCATTTCACCACCACCAACTACATCCCAAACCCACACTTCTCACCCTACGCCCCGCTCAACCAAGGCTATGTGGTGAAAGACATGAGAATCGTCGGCACCACATGCTGGTTTGTCGGCGTACACTGGTGGGAGACCGGCAACGTCGTCTATGGGTTCGGGTTCGGCAGCCCCGGAGAGTGGGAAGTCAAATATGGGGGCTTCGTGGGACGTTTCGACGTGCGCGATGTCGTGAACGGCAGCGGGCAATATGAAATCCTCACCATCCCCGGCACCCGCGAACTCACACGCCTCGCCGCCTACTCCGGCGGCATCACTGCCGTGGGAAAGAACATGTTCGGCGTCTCCAAACTTGTCGAACTGGAGTACTATTCCAGTGGACAATCCCGTTTCTCCGTAGGCCAATCGTCGTATGCGGAAGAAGTGTTTATGGATGTGGTGAATGCTAGCGGGCGCATCGTGGTCCTGTCGCGCTTCAACAACCCGAGCCACTATATGTACTACCGCCACTATTTCGGCCTCCGCTACGGCAACATCGGCAACTTCTTCAACACCCACAACAACAACCTGTACTGCTATGACAATTACTACCCCTTTCCCGATGCCTCTGCAAGCTTCGCAGGACTGGATCCCATCTTCCTCAACTACACCAACAGCGGGAACGAGGTGCTGGTCTCCTACCTGGGAACGACCGGCCCGCTCAACGGAGAGTTGATCATGTACCGCATCCCTTCCGAAGGGGTGAGACCCGCCGAGGTGCAGTACAGTGCTGGAGGATACACCTACTCGGCCATCAGGGATGTCCAATTCTGCCACCGCACAGGCTTTCCTCCCCTCCCACATGGACACCCTCACGGGGCGCAACCCACGGTACCACTACACCGACTGGTACGACACCTGCCATTCCTATGACTCGGGCTCGTTCTCCCTCCATACGGCCGGCACTTCCCATTACTACTTTTATTCAGACTCGAACAAAAGCGTGGTACTCCGCGAACACCTGACCGACAGCCCCCTGCGGATTGCGGGCGTGGCCGCGATGGTTCACATCATCGACTCCACGCCCGACATCCCCAGCATGAGTATGCCCCGCGCCTACGAGAGCCTGATGCTCTTCCAGGGTACGGACGAACCCGACGTTCCCCGTTCCTGGCTGCGCGATTTCCCCCGGAAGATGACGCTGCTCGACTCGATACGCTGGGACACCGCAAGCCCCTACATCCTGAAAGTACCGCGCAACCGCGCAGCGGAGAACAGCCTCATTGATACCGACTTCACCTACTGCCCGGTCTATGAAGTCTATTTCGACTCGGCCATCACCGTCGACTCCCTCTTCTACATCGCAGGCACGGGTCGGAGCAACATTTCCGCCACCATCTACAACGACGACGGCACCATCAATGTGCGATGCCGCTATTTCCCAACGGAATACATGCATGTAGTGGACAACGAGCAATACGTCTGCGACAAATGTCGCCCACGCGGACGTAGCTTTGGAGGGCGCTATCCGCACGACCCGCTGGCACCGCCCGACTCCGTGTGGCGAAGAATCAACTATTACACCATCTGTGTCGGGCCGTTCCTGCCCATCCTGGCCGACGACTAGTCCCCTACTCGCCGCCGAAGAAGCCCATGAGGGCGTTGGCGGTGTAGACCTTCATGGTGTCGAGCTTGCCGGTGGCGATGGCCTTGCGGAGATAGGCTTTGGCTTTCTTGAGGTCTTCGGGTACGCCGATAGCATAGTAGTAGCAGAGGCCGAGGCTGTAGAGGGCATCGGGGTCGTTCTGGTCGGCGGCGCGGGTGTACCACTGGACGGCCTGAACCGAGTCGACGGCCACACCGAGACCTTTCTCGTAGCATTGGCCTAGCTGGAACTGGGCGTGGGCGTCGCCCTGCTCGGCGGCGGCGCGGAAGTCGGCGGCACTCTGTGCCATGGCGGTGGCTCCGGCAACAAGCAGGAGCAGGGTCATGAGAATCTTTTTCATTGCTGATTATTTTGTTACACTAGGTTAATTTCTGGGCAGGAACTTGATGTCCTCCGGATTGACGAGGCCCAGTGAGAGAGCCTTGGCCACGCGGGCGGCGGACTTGTTCACGATGTCGAACCGGCGCGAGAGGTCTTTCTGCCGCTCCTGGATGGACTTGTCGCTCTCCTCCAGCTTGTTGGCAATCTCGCTGGCGGTGCAGCCGGCAGCCTCAAGCAGCAGCAAGGTGCGTTCGGCAGGGGTAAGTTCGAGGCAGTCGGTGCGGCCCACGAGGGTGAAATAATGTCCGGCAGCCTCCTTGAGGGTCATCATGACGGGGTAGTTGAAATAGCACTCCTCTCCACGCTCAAGGCAGGCGATGGCGCGCAGGATATTCTCAATGGAGAATCCGCCAGCAGCATTCTTGCTCACAAAAGCACTGGCACCCAGGCGCAAAGCTTCCATCACCACACGACCAATCTCAATAACCCGCTGCGGGCGGCGCTCCTCGGAGGGGAGGGGGTTGTCGAAGCGGCCGGAGAAGATGATGATGCGCACGTCGGGGTAACGCTCGTGTAGGCGCTGGGTGATGAGCAGGCCGCCAGTAGGCTCGCCCTGGAATTCCATGTCCACCAGCACATAGTCGGGGCGTTCGGCAGTCTCGAGGGCGGCCATAAGACTGGGGCCGGAGGCAAAAGTATCCACCATCTCGACACGCCGCATCTCGGTGGAAAAGTCGCCACTGTGGCATTCCACCTCGGCGCCACGGCTGTTCATCTCCATGCTGACGGCCTTGCGAATCAAGGGCTCGTCGTCGACCATCATCACTCGTATGTTACGCATTTCTGTAGCCATGCTTTCATTGGGTTTTCGGGTGCAAAAATACGAAAAATGTTCGACATGCTATTTTTTTTCTTGCGTGGAGGCCAACAGGAGGTGCATACGGGTTCCCTGGCCAGGGGTACTCTCGGCCCAGATTTTGCAGCCGCGGCGGGTGTGGTCGTCGTGTTTCTTGACGATGTAGCGGCAAAGGATGAGGCCGAAGCCGTGGTCGCCGTCGGGGCGGGCGGCACTGAAGAGATTGTCCAACTGCTCGGCGGTCATGCCGCTGCCTGTGTCGGCCACGGTGAGGCGTACCATGCCGTCCTCTTCCGCTGCGGCCGAGAGGGTTACGTTGCCCGAAACGGTGTGTTGCAGAGCGTTGTTGAGCAGGTTGCGCAACAGGATAGTTACCAGCAGACGGTCGCCCCAAAGGGTGAGGGGGGTGGGTTCGAGGCGCAGGCCGACACCGTCGGCAGGGGTGATGACCTGGCGCCCCACGTCGTCGAACACCTCCTGCAACGGGAATGTGGAAACGCAGAACGCCAGTCCGCTGGGGATGGAGAGGGAGGTCCAGCTCTTGATGTTGTCGAACGTACGCAGCAACTGCTCCAGCACCTCGGCGCGCAGGCCGGGTGAGAGGTTGGGGTTGCGGAGGTAGCCGATGAAAGGGCTGATGTCATGGCGCATCACGCTGAGGCATGTCTCCACGTTGGCGATGCGCTCCACGTCACGCCGTTTGGCCTCCTCGAGCTGCCGCTTCTCGCGGCGCAGGCGCTTGAGGGAGAACCACAACAGTATCGTCAATACAAACAGAGCCAACAGCAGGACACTGACCACCATAGTGGTGCGTGTCATCCAGCGGCTGCGGCGGCCGAGGCTTTCGAGATGCTGCTGCAGGGCGAAATCCTCCTGCTCATTTTGCTTGATATAGTCCTGCAACTCGACGTAGTGCTCATACCAGCGACGAGCCTCATCGGGAGTGCGGGCCACCCTGCTGCGGATGAGCACGTCGAAATAGCCCACCTCCATCTTGGGGGCATCGAATGGCTTCCAGATGCCCCGCAGGGAAATCCATTCGCGCAGAACACTGTGCGCCAAGGCGGTGTCGCTGACCAGCAGGGCGTAACGCGCCGTGGAGACGACACCGCCGAGCATCTGGTAGGGGTCGCCGTACTCAAAGAAAGCACGGCGCGCCTCGTCATAAAGTGCCAGCACGGTGTCAGGCGGCACCTCGCCGGGAATGCTGCGCAGGGCGTAAGCCTCCATCTGGAGGGTATTGGCCATGTGGTAGAGGTCGGACTCGGTGCGGTCGAGGATGGCGTAGTTCAAGTCGCAGTATTCCAAGGCGGTGAGACTCTCTCCAGCACTCTGCCAGCCGTAGGCAAGGGCATAGTTGAGAGCCATGTCCTGGGCATAGTCGACCTTGAGCTGCGGCCGCCTTTGCTCCACCTCGGTCAGCAGGGTACGCACGTCGGCCTCCTTGCCGTCGCGGTAGTGAAAGTTGAGTGTCAGCAGGGTGATGTAATATTCGGTTTGCGCATAACTGTATAATATATTGTCGCGGTTCTGCTCCAGAATGCCGCTGCGGCCGATGTCGTGGAGCAGGCGGTAGGAGTCGGCGATGTGGCACTTGCGTTGAAGAAGGCGCGCCTGCAGCAGGTCGTGTATCACCCGCTCGATGTCGCCATTGCGCATCGACGGAAGTTTCCTGGCCAAGTTTTTCTCCACCAGCTGCAGCATCTGACCCGCCCCTTGGTAGTCGGAGGTGAGGAAATAGGCAAAGGCCTTGTTGTTCCAAGCGCGGAGGGAACCGTCGATGTAGCCGGGGAGCGAGTCTTTCAGGTAGGCAAGAGCACTGTCGGAGAGTGCCAGGCAGCGCGAGGGATCCTTGTAGCGGCAAAGGAACGCCTCGCGATTGAGGCCATCAACCCGCGACCGCCTCAATGGATCGGTTTGCTCTGCCTCCTTGCAGCCAAAAAGCAGTAGAACTGCGCACACTAGGATATATTGGCACCTGTTTTTCACGCGGCAAAATTACATATTTTTTTTGAATTAGCGACTAAAAATCACCATCTTACTGAAACTGATGCAAAAAATATTTGGCCAATTCAAAAAAAGTGCGTACTTTTGCACCCGAAATCAAGGTCGTTTGGCCGAGGGGCTAGGCACAGGTCTGCAAAACCTGCTACTCCGGTTCAAATCCGGAAGCGACCTCACAAGAAGAACCCGTCAAGGGTTCTTTTTTTCATGGCAGCAACGCCAACAGCGATTTCACCGCCTCGGCAGGTACCAGCGGACGCAGGTTCTCAACCCGCGAGGCCAGCAACCGCTCGTCGAAAGGCTTCGCCATCAGCCGCTGCAATTCCCTCCGCAACGCCTCCGCTCCCTCGGCCACCGTGCAAAGTTCTCCCAATTCGGTTCCAGCCACCATATCGGGGTTCACCAGACAGTGCCGCCCGGCAAAGAGCGAATTCAACAGCTTCAGTTTCACACCTGTAGGCTGGTCGGTAACCAGCAGGCACACCTGTGCTCCGCCAATCAGCCGCTGCATCTCCGCATCCGTCGGATTGGACACCAGGGTAATGTTCGGGTGCACAGCTATCTTTGCCCGCAAGGTCTCCGGCGGGTTCGATCCAGCCACCGTCATACGGCAATCCACGCCTCCCACTACGTTGTCTATCAGCCACTCCACCGCCCGTCTGTTCTCCGCCACGTCCAGCGCACCGTGATAGAGAGCATAGTCTCCCCTACCCGTCCGCGAAACCACCTCACTGTAAGGATGGCACGGCGACATCACCCGCACCATCTTGCAACCCATAGACTCGAACTTGGCCCGCTCGCCCCCCGACACCGCCAGCACCGCCGAAGCGCGTACCAGTGTAGGCTCGTAGCGTGAAATTTTCCCGGCATCCATCTTCAGGTACAGCCGTTTCAGCAATCGTCGCTCACTTGCCGCAAGCCGACGATAATACTCACCCTCCACGTTGTGCGCCCGTACCAGTACCGTCCGTCCGCTGCACACCGCCTCATCCTCCAGCACCGCACTGCAGTGCAACCCCTCGAGCAATATCGGAAATCTGTCCTGCAACAACCTGTCTTTCAAATTTCTACTGTCCCTGGAAGAGACAATGAACGGACGGCGGTCCAGCATCCGCAGCGGCGACATGTCGCGCCGATAGTAGCGCACCTCCACGCAATATCGCTCCAATTCCGCTACCTCCGGGCGACCGTATGCGAAACAATGCAGGTGAACCCGCACCCCAGCCTCCGACAACGCCTTCAAGCGGTAGAAGACATCTATCACCCCGCCGTAGTTGGCCGGAAGCGGCACATTGAACGACACTATATGCAACTCTTTTTCCATCGCATAATATTGATTATCAAACCCCTGCTACAATGTCAACCACAGGGTTCGTCAAGCAAAGGTACACATTTTTCCCCATTCCGCGCAAAGTTTTCCTTTTTCCACGGCACAATATGCATACATATCCGCTCGTTATCAATAATTATGACTCTCAACGACACCCTCCGCCGGATTGACTACAATGCGCTGCCTATCAGCGACTACAACCGCAACTACATCCTGCATCTCCTGCCCCGTCTCGACTACCACCTCGAAATCTACCAGCGCGCCATTCGCCGCATTCTCCGTTCCGTCGGCAAACCCGCTTCCAAGACAATCCTTGTCGACTACGGCGGCGGACACGGCTTCTTCAGCCTGGCCGCCAAAATGTGCGGAGTGGGCCAGGTCATCTATATCGACATCAACCCCCAGTCCGTGGCAACGGCGCAGGCCGTGGCTGGACAGGCGGGCTTCCGCGCCGATGTCTACCTATCCGGAGACTCCGATTCCCTGCGAAGATGGTGCCTCGACAACGGCATCCGCCCCGATGCCCTCGTCGGCATGGATGTCATCGAGCACATCTATCGCCTCAACAACTTCTTCGCCGACCTTTTCGCCATCAACCCCACCCTGCGGATGCTTTTCACCACCGGCTCCAACCCGGACAACCCACTCGTTGCAAGACGCCTGCACCGCATCATGCAAGAAGACGAACTGGGCTATGCCGGACAGGTGGGCTTCCGCCAGATGCGGCGCGAACACCTTGCCCAGGTGCTAGAAGTCCCAGAAAAAAAACTTGATTTTTGGGCGGCCGAGACGCGTGGCCTTGTATTCGACGACCTACGCTCTGCCGTGGAAAGCGGAAGCAACCCCAACCTCCCAGACGATCCCTACAACACCTGCGACCCCCGCACAGGCAGTTGGACCGAGCGGATTCTGCCCATCGGTGCCTACCGCGCCCTGCTTTCCCAGCCCCACGGTGCCACTCTCCATGTACGCAATGGCCGCTACAACACCCACCGCAGCGGAATCAAAGGACTCCTCTCCCTCCCGCTCAACCTCTTGCTGCACATGCCCTGCCTCCGCTGCCTGGCGCCCTATATCGTTCTCGAAATCAACCTCTAGACCAGTGCCGCCTCGATGGCCATCCCGTACAGTTCAGCGGGACTGATACCCATCGCCCGGGCCTGCTTGGGCACGATGCTCTCGGCGCTTTGGCCGGGGATGGTATTCACCTCCAAGAAATAAAGCTCGTCGGCGCGGTCATCGTAGATGTAGTCGAAGCGAACGATGCCGCGACAGCCCAGCAGGTCGTACAATTGCGAAGAGACTTCCTGGATGTGCCTCGAAACACGTTCCTCCACCTCGGCGGGCGTCACCTCGTCGCTGAAACCCTCGTACTTGGCCTCGTAGTCGAAAAACTCGTGTCCTCCCTTGGGGATAATCTCCGTGATGGGGAATACCAGTTTCTCGCCGTCGGCCTTGCGGAATACACCACAGTCGAACTCGCGCCCCACGATGCACTCCTCCACCAGCACCTGGCAGTCTTCGGCAAATGCAGCCTCGATGGCCGCCGCCAGCCCCTCGGGCTGCTTCACCTTGGTGGTGGCCACGCTGCTGCCGCCGGCGGCGGGCTTGACAAATACCGGATATTTCAATTCCGAATTCTGAATTCTGAATTCTGAATTGTCGGGGCTGTAGAGCAGCACCGACTTGGCCACCTTCACCAGCCCCGTCGCCGCCACCACGGGGTTGCAGTAGCCCTTGTGGAAGGTGAGGCTGGAGGTGTAGAATCCGCAGGTGGTGTAGGGGATGCCGAGCATGTCGAGGTAGCCCTGCAGCACCCCGTTCTCGCCCGGGTTGCCGTGGATGATGATGAAGGCCAGGTCGAAGCGCACCCGCTGCCCGTCGACCGTGATAGAGAAATCGTTGCGGTCCACCGGCACCTTCCCGTCCCCGCGGGTGAGGCCGTACCACTCCTCGCGCGTGATTACTATTTTATATACGTTGTATTTCGCGTGGTCGAGCTGCCCGTACACCTGGTTGCCGCTGGCAATCGAGATGTCGAAC